>JAHEAK010000064.1 GCA_024642805.1 Kofleriaceae bacterium
CCCCTCTGCAAGGGGAGGGGATCGCCAGGTGTGCAGACCCCGCGAAGTGGCCACTCGACCAGCCGAATGGGAGCGTCAGGGTAGGCTTGGAGTCCTCAGGGAAGGGCTTTGTGTGGCACTGTGCTCCCCTACCTACCCCGGGCTGCTAGCAAATTCAGTAGATTGGCGACGGGCGCAAGTGTGGATCGGAGTTTGCTCTATGTAGGTTGCATGTCCCGCAAAGCATCTCTCCTCCTTGCCGCCCTCCTACCCCTGAGCCTCTCCGTGGCTTGCTCATCCAACTTGAGCGGCACCGGTCCCATGGACGAAGCCGATCCTTCGAACCCCGATCCCGGTGGTCCCGATGACATCGTCGCTCGCATCGATGGCACCTACGAGATTCACAGCCGCATCGATCTCAGCACCAGCACCGCTGGTCTCGCTGGCGTGCTCAACAGCCTCGACAACCTCTCTGCCGATCCTGCCGGCACCCTCATCGACATTCTCGAAGCCTCTGGCGTCGACTTCTTAGACAGCGTTCCAGGTCCACTCAAGGATCTCTTCGCAAGCCAGGTCAACAACTTCATCCGCAGCCAAAACTTCGGTCAAGACAAAGTCACAAAGCTCATCCTCGACTACGGCACGATGATTGGTCAGATGACCCAGAACTTTGACGCCGTCTCTGAGATGACCGTCGGTCAAGCCGACGCCGCTGGCAACGCCACCGCTAGCCATGGTGTGGTCGCGATTCAGTTCAACTACGCCGGCCGCGACATGGTCGTCGAGGTCGCAAACGCCGCCATGTCTCCGAGCATCTCGGTCAACGCTGCTTCCAACGGCGGTCTCAACATCGGTAGCCACGAGCTCCAGCTGCCTGTCGGCAAGCTCGCTCTCGAGGCTCTCAAGATGACACTACAACAGGACATGGGTTCGACCTCCATCGCCGGTGCTCTGGGCACGATGATCGACTGTACGGCTCTGGCCACCTCTGTTGGCGACATCCAAATCTCCGGCTTCACGCTGGTTAGCACCTCGCAAATCGACAACCTCTGCGAGCAAGGCCTTGCCTTGGTGGCCGCTAAGCTCGAGCAGCAGTTCGGCAACCTCAACATCGACCTGGCTGTCGTAGGCGGTACGGGCACCTCGCAAGCGGCCTCTGGCAAGGTGATGTCGATGCGCGGCAACTGGGACTTGACGCTGGACTCGCAAACGCTTGCTTCGAGCTTCGAAGGTTCGCGCATGCAGTAGTGCAAGGCTCTCGCTAAAGGGACAAAGGTCTGCATCCAATCGGGTGCAGACTTTTTCCGTTGTGCCTGTTGGTTCCAGGCTTGCCGACTAGGTTCTGCCTCTTCGCCCTCTTGTAGTATTGACGCGGCACTGTTGACTCGAGTTTGCACACGAAGGCTGCGACCCGCGCGCTTGGTTTTTTTGCGAACGAATTTCGCCGAGCGTTGCGAAGGGCTGTGATAAACGTGTTGTCCATGTCGCGCTCCATTCTCGCCATCGCACCCCTCCTGCTCCTTGCTTGTTCCACCGCGAGCAATGGCGGCTCAGGCACAGAGGCGGCTGATGCCGCGATAGGTTTCCCCGACGGCGCTGGTGGGGCCGCCGACGCCAACACAGGACCAGCTGCCGACGCGCAGCCCTCGGGACAGATGGTCGAGATACCTGGCGGCGCCTTTCTCATGGGCAGCAATAGCGGCGACGCGGATGAAGCTCCTCAGCACAGCGTTACCTTGTCGAGCTTCGAGATCGATTACACCGAAGTGACGCAGGGCGCCTACAAGAAGTGCGTCGATGGCGGTGGATGCACCGAGCCCTCGGCCAACTACTCACCGATCATCGATGAGCAGATGCCGGTGGTGAACGTCACCTGGGATCAAGCGCTGACCTATTGCGTGTGGGTAGGCAAGACGCTGCCAACCGAGGCACAGTGGGAGCGAGCGGCGCGCGGAACTGACGGTCGTACCTTTCCGTGGGGAGCCGACGCGACTGTCGATTGCGCCCGCGCAAACACATCGTCGTGCGGTGGCACGCAGGAGGTGGGTCTCGCAACCGGTGTTTCTCCAGAAGGTGCACTCGACATGGCTGGCAACGTCTGGGAGTGGACGGCTGACTTCTACGCCGCCGATGCTTACGCCGCCCATGACGGCCCCGATCCCTTGGGGCCAAGCAGCGGCACGCTGCGCGCCTATCGCGGCGGCAGCGCTGGCAATGACTTGAGCCTGGCGCGAGCTTCTAACCGCGCCTCGACCTACAACCCCGATGTCGGTGGTTCGGGGCTCGGCTTTCGCTGCGCTCGTTAGTGCGGGCCCGCGGCATCGCGGAAGAGCCGCGAGTTGGCCACGGTTAGCCGATAGGCACTGAGCTCTCGGTCCAGACGCTGCTGGTCCCAGCCGCGCATTTTGGCCATGCGCAGAGCGACTTTCTCGACCACGTCGAGGCCTTGATCTCGACCGATCAAGAGCAGAGGTACGCGTCGGCTGAGCACGTCATCGACCGTGACCGCCAACTCGTGTTGGATGGCGAAATCAATCTCTGCCCAGGTGTGGGGCAGGTCGGGCTGGACTCGCTCGACCAGCGTGGGATCTTCGGCAACCATCGCCGCCAACATGCGGGCACGCGTCCCGTAGGTAAAGGCCCAGTGTTCGGCCAGCTCGGTAGAGATGTGACTCTCGCGCGCGATCGAGGCCGCCAGGGCCAGAACACCCGTCGCACTTGCATCGGCGAATCCCTCACCACCTGGCAGCGGTCGCGACTTGGTGCGAGCGTGCTTGAGTGGGCGATCGGCGAAGATGTCGTTCTTGGCGTCGCGCAACCAACGTATGGTCGCCTTGACCGTGTCGCGCGCCATGATGCGGTAGGTCGTGAGCTTGCCACCGGCAATGAGCACGACGCCGTCGTCGTTGACGTAGATCTGATGCTCGCGCGACACGTCCGAGGCGCTATCGGCCTCTTCGTGAATCAAGGGGCGCAGACCGGCCCAGGTCGCGATGACGTCCTCGGGTTCGAAGTTCGCTTCTGGGAAGAGATTGTTGGCGCTCTTGCACAGATAGGCAGCGTCGGCCGCATCGGCGTGTACTTGATCCGGATCGCCATCGAAGTAGGTATCCGTGGTGCCAATGACCGTTCGCCCACGCCAGGGGATGGCGAACATCACGCGCCCGTCGACGGGGGAGATGACGGTCATGACTCGTTTGAGCGGAAGCTTTTCGCGCGGGAAGACCAGGTGTACGCCCTTGGTGGGGCTCAAGAGCGGCGTCTTCATGCCGGCATCGATCTTGTTGATGGCGCGATCACTCCACGGACCGGTCGCCATGATCACCGACGCGGTTTTTACATGAGACTCTTGTCCAGTGATCATGTTGCGAACACGCACCGCTGAGACCTGACCGCGCTCGCGTTCGATGTCCATGACCTCGGTGTAGCTCTCGCAGCGCGCGCCATGCTGCACGGCCGATAGAATGTTCTCGAGCACGAGGCGCGAGTCGTCGGTAAAACAGTCGTGATACTCGATGGCGCCCTTGAGACCGTCTTCTCGCAGAGCGGGCTCCATCTCCAGGACCTTGTCGGCACCGCGAATGGTCGTGTGCAGCTTCGGTGAGCGAAAGAGCGCCAGCGTGTCGTAGATCCACAGGCCGATGTTCATCAGCTCGAGGCCGACGCGACTGTCGTTGAACACGGGCACGAGAAAGGACACCGGGCGCACCAGGTGGGGCGCCATCTTCATGAGCACCCGCCGCTCGCTGACGCTCTCGAAGACAAGGCCAAGCTCGGCTTGCTCGAGATAGCGCAATCCACCGTGCACCAGCTTCGATGACTTGGACGAGGTCCCCGAGCCAAAGTCATCCTTCTCGAAGAGAGCCACGCGTAGACCGCGCAGGACAGCATCGCGCGCGATGCCAGCCCCGGTTATGCCGCCGCCGATGACGACGACATCGTAGCGAGTCTCCGACGCTTCCATCTACCCCTCTTTTGCGGGCAGCTCGGTGTTCTGGATGTACAGCTCGGTGAGCTGCTTCTTGTCGACCGGGGTCGGTGCACTCGACATGAGGTCGGTGCCTTTTTGGGTCTTCGGAAAGGCCAAGACATCGCGCAAGGACTGTGCGCCGGTCATGAGCATCGCCAGGCGATCGAGGCCGAGTGCGATACCACCGTGCGGAGGCGGACCGTATTGGAAAGCCTCGAGCAAGAAGCCAAACTTCTGTTGGGCCTCGGCCTTGGAGATACCGAGGGCATCGAAGACCTTGCTCTGCAGATCTGCGCGGTGGATACGAATGCTGCCGCCGCCGAGCTCGACGCCGTTGAGCACGACGTCGTAGGCGCGAGCGAGCACGTGCTCAGGATCGCTGATGAGCTTGTCCTCATCCTCTGGACGTGGCGAGGTGAAGGGGTGGTGCGATGACACCCATTTGCCCTCGGCCTCCGCGTACTCGAAGAGTGGTGGATCGGTGAGCCACATGAACTTGTATTCGCCGACGCGAGTGAGTCCGAGCTTCTCGCCCATGTGCAGACGAATGGCAGACATGCAGGTGTTGGCCTTCTTGGGCTTGTCCGCGACAAAGAGCAAGACGTCACCGGCGAGAGCCCCAGCGATGTCGTTGACCGCGTTGCGAGCCTCGTCGCTGAACGCCTTGGCAAAGGGCGCCTTCCAGCTCATGTCTTCCTGCACGCGCGCGAAGGCCACGCCTGCCACACCGTAAGGCTTGGCGAACGCGGTGAGGCCGTCTAGCACCGAGCGACTGAGCTTGTCACCATCGGGCAAACGAAGGCACTTTACGATGGCGCCCTGCGAGATGGCGTTCTCGAAGACTTTGAAGCCGCTCTCGCGAGCCGGCTCGGTCACTTCGCACAGCTCGAGGTCCAGGCGCAGATCGGGCTTATCGCAGCCGAAGCGACGCATGGCCTCCTCGTAGCTCATGCGCAAGAAGGGGGTCGGGATGTCGATGTCGAGGGCGTCCTTCCAGACCTTGGCGAGCATGCCTTCGATCATGGTCTGCAGTGGCCCTTCGGTGAGGAAGCTCATCTCGATATCGATCTGCGTGAACTCGGGCTGGCGATCTTGTCGCAAGTCTTCGTCGCGAAAGCAGCGAGTGACTTGGAAGTAGCGCTCAAAGCCAGACACCATCAAGAGCTGCTTGTAGATCTGCGGCGACTCGGCCAGTGCGTAGAAGGAGCCAGGGTTGAGGCGGGAGGGCACGACGAAGTTGCGCGCGCCGCCCGGCGTGTACTTGACCATGAAGGGCGTCTCGATCTCGTCGAAGCCGTTCTCGGCCAGGTAGCGACGCACGGACTGGGTAGCCTTGGAGCGCACGCGCAGCTTCTTCTGCAGCTCGGGGCGGCGCAGATCGAGGTAGCGGTACTTCAGGCGCAGAGCCTCGTTGGTCTCGATCCCATCTTCGATGGCAAAGGGCGGCGTCTCGGACTTGGAGAAGAGCTCCAGCTGCTTGACCTGGACCTCGATGGAGCCCGTCTGCATGTTTGGATTGCCCTGGCCACCGCGCGAAGCGACCTTGCCGACTACGCCGATGCAGAACTCGTTGCGCAGATCGCCAGCTCGATCAAAGGCGCTCTGATCGATGGAGGGATCGAAGACGACCTGGGTGAGGCCCTCGCGGTCGCGAAGATCAACGAAGACACATCCGCCATGGTCGCGGCGATTGTTGACCCATCCGGTTAGGCATACCTCGGCGCCAATGTCCGAGTCACGTAGTGCGCCGCAGCTGTGGGTGCTTGGATGATCTTTGAGAAAGCTCGTCATAGACGCGCTACCTTAGCAGCCGAAAAGACGCATAGCACCTGCTCTAAGCCGGCAAAGAGACACGCCCCCGATGGATTTCTCTGCCACAATGCATGCTGCATGCACATCACCATGGTCAAAAAGCGGCTGGCCTCCGGCGAGCCATGTCGCAAGTGCATTCAGGCCGAAGAGCTCTTGGTCAAGCGCAATCTCTGGGACCGCATCGACGAGGTTGTGTGGGCGGAAGAGGCCGATCCAGCTTCGGCCGGCATGCTGCTGGCGGCCAAACACCAGGTGCAGGTAGCTCCCTTCTACATCGTTCGTGACGCCGAGGGCAGGGAGACGATTTATTTGAGTGCGCTCAAGCTGATCAAGGAGCGCTTGCAGGAGCGACCAGCCGCGCGCGGCGACTTCGATCTCGCCGGTGCCCGCGAGCTGCTCAAGAGCGCGCCGCCGATGGAGGCGATTCGCTTCGCTCTCGAGAGCTTTGCCTCTGACTGCGCTATTGCCTTCAGCGGTTCCGACGATGTGGTCCTCATCGACATGGCGGCCCAAGCGGGGTTGCCCTACTCGGTGATCGTGGTCGACACCGGCCGCTTGCACGCCGAGACCTACGAGTTCATCGAGCAGGTGCGCAAGCACTACGGTTGTGAGCTGCACGTGACAGCGCCCGACGCCGCCTCGGTGGAGACCATGGTCGCTGCCAAGGGCCTCTTCTCTTTCTATGAAGACGGCCACAAGGAGTGCTGCCAGATTCGCAAGGTCGCGCCGCTGCGGCGTGCCCTTGGCAACTACCGCGCTTGGATGACCGGGCAGCGCAAGGATCAGAGTCTGCTCACCCGTGGCGAGCTGGAGATGGTCGAGATCGACGCAGCCTTCACCGGTAAGGCCGGCGAGCTGGTCAAGTTCAACCCGATCGCCAACTGGAGTCGGGATTTGCTTTGGCAGTACATCCGCGACTACGAGGTGCCCCACAACCTCTTGCACCATCGCGGCTTCTCGTCCATCGGCTGCCAGCCGTGCACGCGAGCCGTGTTGCCAGGCCAGCATGAGCGTGAGGGTCGCTGGTGGTGGGAGGACGCCCAGGTCAAGGAGTGCGGCCTGCACGTCGCCAAGGACAAGACGCCCTAGTGCGCGCCCACCTGCTCATGGTGTCCTCCATGTCACAGAAGCCGCGCTCGCTCCGTGCTAAATAGCTCGGCCATGTCACGCCTGCAGGAGGCCATCTCGCGGATCGATGCCGCCAACGCCAGCGACCCAAATCGCGTGCAAGGTCCTCATGGTCCCGTCGCCAAAGAGCTGCTCTATGGCCAGCGAATGAGCACATGGCTAGCCGCGCTCGAGCCCGATGCCAGCGAGGAACTGAGGCTGGCGTGCAGAGCTTCCCACATTCGGCGCTGGGAATCGGCGCGCTCCGATTTTCCCGAAGGCAGAGCCGGCTACAAGCAGTGGCGCTCGCAGCTGCTCAAGTTCCACGCCGCAACCGCCTTGGCCCTCTTGCAGGAGCTTGGCTACTCGGCTGAGCAAGGTGAGCGGGTGGCCGCGATCATTCAAAAGCAAAAGCGCACGCAAGACGCCGAGGTGCAGACCCTCGAAGACGTCGCATGCCTGGTCTTCTTGGAGTTCGAGTTCGTGTCTTTCATGGAGCAGCACGAGCAAGACAAACTGATTCCCATCGTTCAAAAGACCTGGGCAAAGATGAGCCCGCAAGCCCATCAACGAGCCCTGGCGCTGGAGCTGCCAGCACGAGCGCGCCACATAATCGAGACCGCATTGGAGCAAGCATGAGCACGTTGAACGCGACGCGAGGAGCTGTGTTGACGCTGGCGATTTTGGCCAGCGCGGCCTCGATTTTGAGTCCACAAGAGGATGTCCCAGCGCCAGACACCTGCGATCAAGCACAGAGTGCTGGCATCGTCAGCATGACCATCATGGACGGGCAGGGCTCCGCCAATGGCAGCGCCTTGACCGACTACCAGGTCGTCCCTCTTGTGTTCGGTCCACAGGGCGGCACCATGATCGCGCTGCGCGTCTTGCTCGAAGGCGACGCGGTGCCCAGCTGCGCTTCCTTCTCTTTCTTCGTCGAGAACTGTCACGATCTCGATTGTCAGAACGCGGATCAAGAAGGCAGCTTTCCGCTCACCCAGCCACTGGCTACCTATGAGGAGGGCGCCGACCGCATGACGCGCCCCTATTACTTCCAGTTGCCCTACACCCTCAATGGCGGCAGCCTGGCCCGCTTGACGGTCAGCGTCGGCAGCATCACTAGCCAACGCCTGCTCTGGCTCGACAGCGAGGGCGACTTGCTTGCGGGCGCCGACGCGGGGGTGGCCGATGCCGGTGGCGTCGATGCGCAGGCCTCGGCGGTCGACGCCATGCCCCTCTGACCTGCGCCGACACCGGTGGCGAGTGCAAGCGGAGCCACACTACATAAGTGCCAAAGAGGAGCGCCACACACCCCCTGGAGCGCGCTAGGAGTGTCCACTGCAAGACCGCGGAATGGCGCGATCTCTCCCTCACGGCTTGCATTTCTCGGGCTTCCTTTTAGACTTGTTGACGCCGATGACCGGACCGCTTCGTCACAGCTTGCTCGCTGCGCTATTGCTATCGAGCTGCGTGCGCTTCGAGGTGGAGAGCGAAGACGAGCTCGGCAGTGCGGCCCTTCGACTCTCGAGTACCGACGCCGTGGTGCTGTGTCCGCTCTCGGCCATCGCCGAGCCCGCGGGCACGGTTTCCATTGTCTGGGCTGGCTATCCACCCGCCGACGATCGCCTGCAGTTGATGCACGCTCGGGTCTCCGATCACGGCGAGCTTGTGCAGGCGCCACATGCCCTCGCCGAGCTCGAGTCCGAGCTCGATGCCTTGAGCCTGTCGCGCTCCCCCGAGGGTGTCGAGGTGCAAGTGATGCAGCGAGGTGTGCAGAGCTCCTTGACCATCGAACTGGCCGAGCAAAGTTGGGTCGGCGACGAGAGCTCCTTGCCCGCCGATCTGGCCACCGTCGCGGAGTCCTGCCAGGCGCGGGTTCAAACCAGCGCTGGCAGCCTGCGCATCTACCGTGGCCAAGAAGATGGTGAATTGGCCCTCTTCGCCCTCCCCGACGAGGGCTAGCACGCGAGAGTGTGGTCCTCCCGGGCTCGCGGAGCGGAGGGAGACTTGCCATCTCGTGCCTGGAATGGCCCGATTCGTCTGGTGAAGAGCGCGCGTGCCCGTGGTAGACACAACGGGCGATGCGTATTGCTCACTGCTCCGATCTGCACTTGCTGAGCCTCGAAGGGGCCAAAGTGCTCGACTTCGCCAACAAACGCTGGATTGGCGGTCTCAACCTTTTGACCAATCGCGGTCGTCACCATCAAAGCGAAATCTTTGAAGCGATGACCGACGACATCAACCGCGTCGGTGTCGACCACATCTTGGTTACCGGCGATGTCACCAACCTTGCTCTCGACGAGGAGTTTCGCTTTGCACGCGAACTCTTTGGCAGACTCACGCTCGGTCCGGAGCAGGTCACTGTCATTCCAGGCAACCACGACACCTACGTCCAGGCAGGCGCCACCTACTTTGCCAAGCATTTTGGCGAGTACTTCCAAAGCGACAGCGGCTCTCCCCTTCCCGAGGGCGAGTCCTGGCCATGCGTGCGCACTCGCGGGCCCGTGGCCATCTTCGGTCTCTCGACCAGTTTGAAGACGCCCTGGTTCACGGCCTATGGCGTGATTGGTGATGAGCAACTCGAGCGCTTGCGTACCGCACTTTTGGACGAGCGTTTCGCCCAGAGCCTGCGTCTGGTCGCCATTCATCACTCGCCCGCCGAGCCGCGCGCGCGCTCCAAAGTGCGAGGCTTGAGGGATCGCTCCAAGCTCTACAAAGTGCTCGAGGAAACCGGTGCCGAGCTCATCTTGCACGGCCACGAGCACCTGGATCTGAGCGCAAGCTTGCCAGGGCGGGGCGAGCCGGTACCGGTTCGCGGGATTCAGTCAGGGACCTACGATTCCGGATCGGGCTCCTTGCACAAACGCGCCCGCTATAGAATTTACGATGTTAGAGCGTCGGCGAGCCCTGAGGGCCGGGCGCAGGTGGTGTCCGAAGAGCTGCGGGTGTGGGATCCCGAGAGCCGCAGCTTTGTTGAGGACAATTCATTTGAGCAGGGCGAGGTCGCCTCCGTTGGCGCATAACTGCTCGAATTCTAAAACGGCTTTTTGTAGACTCGCGACGCTCAGGCAGTAACCCCGCTCAGGCAGTAACCCCGCTCAGGCAGTAACCCCCGCTCAGGTAGTAACCAGGACGTAACCCAAACAGCCGAGAACCCCCGCCTTCGTCGAACCCTGGCGGGCAGATAGGTGCACCATGACCACGAAACCAGACCCCAAAACTGCTGCCGGCGATGAGCTTCTGGCTCGTGACGCCAAGTACGTCATCCGACCATGGACCGGAACGGGTGAACCGGTGCCAGTCGTCAAAGGCAAGGGCTCGGTCATCACCGATGCCTATGGAAAAGACTATCTCGACTTCACCTCCGGCTACTTCGTCAATCAGGCCGGTCACTGTCATCCCAAGGTAGCCGCTGCCGCCGCCGAGCAACTCACGCAGATTACGCAGGTCTCCGGCCGTCACACGACTCCACCCATGGTGGATCTAGCCGAACGCCTGGTCCAGCTCACGCCTCGCTCGGTGCACAAGGTTTTCTTCACCACCGGCGGCTCGGAGTCCAATGAGTTTGCTCTGAAGATGGTGCGCCAAAAGTCGGGCAAGAGCGACATGGCCAGCCTCGACAACGCCTATCACGGCCTCTCGCTCGGCGTCCTGCAGGCCTGTGCCGCAGAGAAGTATCGCCAGACTGCTGGCGTCGAGATGCTCGATAACTTCGCGCGCCTGCCCACGGCCTATTGCTATCGCTGTCAGTGGCAGAGCAACTGCAAGGTGCAGTGCCTCGACAACACCGAGAAGCAGCTGGAAGCCAAGCCCAACACCGCCGCGCTCATCGCCGAGCCTGTGCAAGCGGTCGGCGGCATCATTCCACCGGAAGCCTGGTGGGCGCGCATGGACGAGATTCGCAAGCGTCGCGGCCTCTTCCTGATTCTGGACGAAATCCAAACCGGCGTCGGTCGCACGGGCAAGATGTTCGCTGCCGAGCACTATGGTCTCGAGCCCGACATCATCACCGCGGGCAAGGGCCTCTCTGGTGGCGTTGGCTCGCTGGCCGCCGTCATCGCCTCTGATGAGCTCGTCGAGGGCTTCTTTGGCGGCACCACGCCGACCTCCGCAGGCAACGCGGTATCGGCCGCTGCGGGCCTGGCTCTCATTGGCGTGCTCGAAGAAGAAAAACTCGTAGAAAATGCCGCCAAGATGGGCGAGTACTTCGCGGGCGCCATCTGGGACCTCAAGGATCCGTGGGTGGGAGACGTTCGCTTCAAGGGCCTTCTGGGCGGCGCCGAGCTGGTGAGCAACCGCGACACTCGCGATGCGCTCTCCAAGGAGCTGGTCGGCAAAGTCAAAGATCATCTGCATGCCAACGGCATGCTCATCACCGTGAGCGGTCCCGCTGGCAACGTGCTTCGACTGCAGCCGCCACTCAGTATCACCGCTGCCGAGCTCGATAGCTTTGTAGCTTGCCTGCGAACGGCCCTCTCTGAGGTGCGAGCCGCAGCCTAGGACGTACCATGAATCTCTTCGCCATTCGCAAGCAGCTCGACAAGGTGCTGCACCCGCTGGTCTCGACCATCACCAAGCTGCCGCTGCACGCCAACCACTGGACCTTGCTTGGTGCCTTCGTCGGCTTGGCCTGCTCGATCTTCTTTCTCTACGGCCAGTGGTGGCCAGGCCTTGCGCTCTTGCTCTTGCGCGGTCTCATCGATCACGTCGATGGCTTCAAGGCACGCAACTACAATCAGCGATCGACCTTCGGGGCAGTCATGGATGACGTCACCGATCGCTGGGTGCTTGGCATCATCTACGCCGGCGCCTGTCTCAACCTGAGCAACGACTTTCCACACGTGCTCATCGTGCTCGGCTTTGGCATCACGGGTTCGCTGTCCAACGTCATCGCCAAGCTCAGCATCTACGCCGAGTCGCAACAGGACATCTTCCGCGAGCAGGGCAAGATCGGTCATCCCATTGACCTGGTCGGGCTCTTCGGCTCCGCGGAGTTCATCATCTACTTCGGCATGGGCGTCCTGTGGACCGCCATCCTTGACGACCAGCGGCCGCTCCTGGCGGGCGTCTGGGCGGTGGCCATCATGAGTCACCTGAGCCTCTTCCAGCGCATCATCTTTGCCTGGCAGCGCTACCGCCACGTCGATCCAGCCGCGCTCCTGGCCGAGCAAGAGCCCTCCAAGAGCTAGTAGACGCGGTGTACAAGTACTTCAATCCCGCCAACGCGATTACCTTCTCGCGCTTCTTCACGCTGCCAGCCTTCGTGCATTTCTGGCGCGAGGGTCAGCCGCAGCTGGCCCTCATCATGGTCATGCTGTGCGGCTTCCTCGATCTCTTCGACGGTATGGCTGCGCGCAAGTTCAACTGCAGCTCGGGCTTCGGTGAGTTCTTCGACGCCGCTGCCGACGGCATTTGCTACGGCTTCATGATGGCCTACCTGGCCTACGTCGGCGCTCTGCCCTGGCTGCCCATTGTCATCATCGTCGGCTTGGGCGGGGTCAACACCTTTGGCCGTCTGATGTACGCCAAGCGCATCGGCCGAACCACGAACTATCGCTCCTGGGCCATGGAACGAGTGGTGGCCTTTACCATCTACCTCATCGGCTTCGGCATTACCCAGATCCAGCCCGAGTTCTACAGCTGGGCTTGCGCCGCTGTCATGGGCTTCATCCTTATTCACGATCTCAAGCGAATGCTTGTCGATCCGGTGCCCGCATGATCGTCTCGGCCAAGGTCTTTCTCTGGTTCAACACTGCCATGGTGCTTGGCATCGCTTTCATCTCGACCTGGTGGGACGGTCGGCTCTTCGCTCGTCTGTGGCCAGAGCGCAACGACAAGCACGATGAGTTCTTTGGCTCCATCATGGGCCTATGCATCGTGGTCATAGGGCTGTTTGGCATCATTCGCCACCACCTCTCCCTGTGAGATCGAGTGCCGTGAGACTGAGCGCCTGACCATGCCCGAGAACCTCCACGAGCTCGCTCACGCCGCGGCTCTCGGCGATCTCGAGGAGCTGGTCGCGAGGTGCGCTGGCGCGATGAAAGAGGCGCAAATTGACCGTGCCCCAGTGGACGGGAATCAGCCGTCGGGCTCCCAGGCGCGCGGCAATGCCCAGGGCCGTCTCCGGGCAGATGTGTATGCCCTTGTCGAGGACCTGCTGACGACGACGGTAGTACCAGGGGGGCAGCATGCCGCCGATGGGCAGGAGCGTGGCGTCGATCTGGAAGTCCCGGCCGATGTCGTCGAAGACCTCGAAGGTCGACATGTCGACGTCGCCGGCGTGGTGCACCGTGATGCCGTCCTTCTGCAGCATGTAGCCCACGCAGATGGGCTGGTCGCCCTTTCGCCAGCGGCCATTGTCGTGCTTGGTGTCCACGGCGATGACGTCGACGCCCCCACAGGATATGTGGTCCCCCGGCTCGGCCTCGACCACCTCCGAAAAGCCCAGATTGGCGACGATCGCTCCGGCACCCTTGGGCACGATCAGCTTGACGCCCTTGTCCAGTTTGGCGAGTGTCCACCGGTTGAGATGATCGACGTGCGAATGGGTAATCAAGATCGTGTGATAAGGAGCGACCGCGAGCGCGCGGCCGCGTCCCAGCGGATCGATCAAGATGCGGTCTTCCCCGAAGGCGACCAGCGCACTGGCGTGACCGAGCCAAAGCACATGTGCTTCCATGGCCGATCTATAGCATGGCGATCGGGGCTGGTTTGCTGAAGTATCTGCTCATCGGCATCTTTGGCGGCGCCATCACGGGCGTTCCGATTGGCCCCGTCAACATCGCCGTCATCGACACCGCCTATCGCCACCACCTCAAGCGTGCTTTCGCCGTCGCTCTCGGTGGCGCCTCCGCCGACATGTTCTACGCGCTGGTCGGCATCCTG
>JAHEAK010000622.1 GCA_024642805.1 Kofleriaceae bacterium
TCGAAGTCATTCGCGAAGGCGTCGGTCCTGTCGACGAGCTCGTGTAGTTCGACGAGAGGCCGCGGCCGCCCTAGACGTTTGCGGCCACGCCCGCAACCAGCTGCAGGTCAGCCATTTGCGCGTTCTGCACGTCTTGCCAGATGTGCGCCCACAGCCGCTCATTGCCGGCAACCAGGGAGTAGAAGCGCCGTGCTTCGAGTCTGGCAAACTCGACGGTGCTCTCTGCGCGCACCGTCGCCTGGGCGAGCTTGCCCATGAGCATGGCGACCTCACCAACATAGAAGCCAGGGCCAAGACCGGTCTTGACCGTGGTTCCGCCCCTGCTCACGCTCACCTCGCCACGCAACACCAGATAGAAGCCTCCAAAGCGCTGGCCCTCCTGGATGATGCACTGGCCATGGGTGGCTCGCACGGGTTCGAAGAGGCCGATGACCTCCGGCCATTCCTCCGGCGAGAGCACACGAAAGACTCGCGACGTACTCATCAGAGACTCGATCAAAATGTCGCGGTAGAGCAGCTCGAAGGAGGGACGCAAGCCAGGGAAGCGCGTCGTCAGATCCGAGATACAGGACCGAGGAATCTCAACGACCGTGCTGGGCACGACGGTCTGCACTGAAGCCAAGCAGCGGCGATCGCCAACCAGTGCGTATTCACCAAAGAGCCCACCTGCGCTCAGTCGAGCTGCCTCCTTGATGTTGGCGCGATGCTTGAGCGCATTGCGCTTCAAGATTTGCACTTCGCCGCTGCACAGGATGAAGCAGGTATCGTTGGCACTGCCCTCGTTGGTGACCATGTAGTCGGCAGGGTATTCGTGCAAGCGCGCGCCGGCAGCCAGAGCGTTGACGGCGTATTCAGGTAAGCGGCGCAAGGCGGCGAGCATGTCGGTCGTCACGCCACTTGGTTCCGGATCGGCCACGCGGGTGACTTCTTGCGACTTCGCCAGACCGGGGATATCTGGCAACTCGGCGTCGCTTGGCTCGGCTTCCTCAGAGCTTTGCGAGAGGATGAACTTGGCCATGTCGAAGTTGGCGTCGACGATGGTGGCGTCCTCCAGACTTGGCTCGTCACTCTCCTCCTCGTCTCGCCCTTGTTCTGGCAGAGGAGGTGGCGAGAGCTGATCGTGCGGGAAGGGTTCCGGGCGACGACCCGCAGGCGAGGGGCGCGCCGTTGGTGCCGCGGGCCTTGGCGCTGTCGTTGGTTCGGGGGTCGGAGCCGGCGTCGGTGCGGGCGCTAGCGCTGGTGGTTGGAAGCTCGGGCGCGCGGCGCGTTTGGTGGCCACCGTCTTGCCGTCGCTGTTTTCCGTGCGACTGGGACCACCAATCGGCGAGGGCGGTGGCGCTTGTCCCGATAGCGGAAACTGGCGCGGCGGATTCACCCTGGCGATCTTCGGCTGGGTCAGCCCCTCCTCGCTTTGCGTGCTAGCTGCAGGACGAGGCGGCGCGGGCGGGCTCACCTTGGGCATCTTGGGCTGGGTACGCGACTGTTTCTCGTCGGACTTGTCGACCTCCCCGGCCGCCCGTGCGCTTGCTGCCGCACTCAAGTCGCGCAGACGAAACTCGTTAGTTGGGCGCGTGGGCGGTGCCCCAGGGACGGTGACATCGTCCTCGACGCGCCTTGTGGACATGGTGTGTCCCAAATCCGTTGGCCTAGAATTTCTCTGATAACCCATGGTCAACGCGGGTTCCGAGGGCCGATGAATGCGTTGCCGCCCCAGTCTTCCGGTCGGCGAATTACTCGCTCCGCTCACGCCAGGTCTGCCCGCATCGGAGAGCGGCGTCGGGAAACTGGTCGGTCGATTGCGGCGGCTCTCACCCGGAGGCGGAGACTCGTAACCGTGCGGGGAATCGTAGACCGGCGAAGGCGGCTCGTAGCCTGGCGGCGGAGAGTCGTAGCCGGGTGTGGCCGCCATCAGCGCTTGCTTCTCCTCCATCTCGGCCTGCAGGCGGCACTGCTCAAGATACGAGAGCATCTGGTGGGTCGCTCCGTCTTGGGGCACGAACTCCAAGATACCTTTACAGACCGCGATGGCCTGGCCCACGCGCTCGGTCGATTGGTAGGCCTGGGCAACAGCGAGATAGAGCTGCACCGCCTCGGCGAACTCACCGACGTCGCGCAAAAGCGAGGCCAGGCGAATCTTCACGACCACGTTGCCAGGATCGCCTTTAAGCTGCTTGCGCAGCTCTTTAATGGCTTTCTTAGGCTTCATGGGCGCTTGGCATCACTCCGGAGTCAGAGTCTGATTGTAGTTGAAGCTGACCGATTTGGGCATAGCCGGTAAGGTCCAGTTCTGAGCAACGCTGTTCATGCATTGATCAAATTGGTCGCTTACTTTCGGGTTGAAATGCGTGCCTTTGACCTGGCCGCTGGTCTTGTAGTCCACGCCAATGCTCAGGGTGACGGTCTTGGCGGAGAGGGCCGTATTCTTCTTTAGGGCCGCCTGGTAGCACTTCTTGATGGAACCGCGCGAGCGCTTCAGCTGCGCGACGAAGGCCTCGTAGAGCTCGGCATCCTTGGCGCTGCCCTTGGTATCGCCGGTACCGGCATTGGGGCCCTTTTCGCTACCCGAGGTAATTTTCATGGCCTCGCCCTCGATGTTCACGACGACGACGCTGTCTCCTGGCGCTGCTCCGCCCTCGAGCTCAGTGATGCGCTCGTTGAGGGTGTTGATGTACGCAATCTTCTCTTTCAAGTTGTCTTCGCACATCTTCAAGTTGTTGAGTGTTTCGGGCTTGTCCGTCTCGACGGTCTTACCCTTGCAACCAGATCCTGCGAGTACCAACAACAAAGCCCCGCCCAGCGCGACATCTACCAGTCGTTTCATCTAACTATCTCCATCCCTGTTTGTGCTTCTCGCAATTTCTTGCGCGATTGCGAGTTCCTCGGCAGCGGCGCGTCGTCTTGCAGCTTCGAGTAAGCGACGCGCGGGGCGCCCCTTGACCAGGTGATCAGTAACAATCTCGACGACATCCACGGGCGTCACGTAATTATACATGGTTGCCGGCCCACCCGTGCTAGGTGGGGGCGTCGCAACCGAGAAAGTGCGCTGGGCTGGGCCCTCCTGAAGTTCCCTGACCAGGACATTGGGCCCCTTGCTGCATCGCCCGTAGCAGCTCTGCCAACACAGCTCGGTGGCCTCGGCACAGCCCGCTTCACGCATGGCCCGGTCGAACTCGCCAGCCAGGAGCCGAGCTTGGCGCTCGTCGCCACACGTGGGGCCCCTGCAGATGCGAACACGATACTTGGCCATGAAACGAAAAACGCCCCAGGCGATAGTTTCGCGCTGGAGCGTTGTCGTTGCCAGATCTAAGGCTGAATTTTGCAGCCCGGCTTTGCTGAGAGCCAGGGACTACTTCTCAACCTTGGCGGTTGGTTCGGTGCCTGCGCCCTCCCCTGGCCCCTTTGCTGGTTGCTTTCCGGGCCCCTGCTCCGCGGGCGCTTCCTTCTCGTCCTGAGTGGGACGCTGCACCAGTGCCCGCTTGGCGTATTCGGCGACCCCCGTCTGTGAGCCCGGATCGGCTGCCACGAAGGCAACCACCTCACGCCCTTCCGGACCACCCTTGTTGAGCAACACGTCGACGGTCGCGGCCTCGGCATCGATCTGGGTGGCGAAGGCCGGATCGGCCCGATAGATCAAGA
>JAHEAK010000623.1 GCA_024642805.1 Kofleriaceae bacterium
CAGCCCGAGCAGGGCGACTAGCTCGGTGTGACGCACGCGGCGCTCGGCCTGGCCGCCACCTCCCAGCACGATGCTCGAGCCGAGAGGATCGAGCCTTGCGTCCTGGTACCTCTGCTTCAAGAGCGACGCCTCGGAATGACCACCCCACGCTCCTCAGCGCAAGCGATGGCTTCTTCGTAGCCGGCGTCGGCGTGGCGAATCACGCCCATGCCCGGGTCGCTGGTGAGAACGCGCTCGAGACAGCGATCCGCTCGCTCACTGCCGTCGGCAACCACCACCATGCCAGCGTGCAGCGAGTAGCCAATGCCAACGCCGCCGCCGTGGTGGAAGCTCACCCAGGTCGCGCCCGCCGCGGTGTTGACCAGCGCGTTGAGGATCGGCCAATCCGCCACGGCATCCGTGCCGTCCTTCATGCTCTCGGTCTCGCGATTGGGCGAGGCCACGCTGCCAGAGTCGAGGTGATCGCGACCGATGACGATGGGCGCCTTGACCGCGCCGCTCCGAACTAGCTCATTGAAGCGCAGACCCACGCGATGGCGATCGCCGTAGCCCAGCCAGCAGATGCGACTTGGCAGGCCCTGGAAGGCCACGCGCTCCTCGGCCATCTTCATCCACTGGACAAGGCCCGGGTCGTCTTTGACGATTTCCAGGACCGCGCGATCGGTGACGCGAATGTCCTCAGGATCTCCGCTCAGTGCCACCCAGCGGAAAGGCCCCTTGCCCTCGCAAAAGAGCGGGCGGATGTACGCAGGCACGAAGCCGGGATAGTCGAAAGCGTTCTCGAGCCCGGCGATTTCCGCCTGTGCGCGCAAGTTGTTGCCATAGTCAAAAACGTGAGCGCCGGCGGCCTGGAAGTCCAGCATGGCCTTGCAGTGCGCCGCCATGGACGCCTGCGAACGGCTGACGTACTCGGCTGGGTGGCGCTCGCGCATGGCACTGGCGTCCTCGAGGCTCATGTCAGAAGGAATGTAGCCAGCCAAGGGATCGTGGGCCGAGGTTTGATCGGTGACCAGATCCGGCTTGTAGCCTCGGCGCACCAGCTCCGGCAGCACCTGGGCGGCATTGCCGATGATGCCGATCGAGTAGGCGCTCTTGGCCTTGGCGTGCTTGTCTGCCAGGGCCAGGGCTTCGTCGAGACTGTTGGCGATTTCGTCCAGATAGCGGGTCTCCACGCGCCGCTGTGCGCGCTTGCGATCGACCTCGACGCACAGGCACACGCCCCCGGCCATGCTGACCGCAAGCGGTTGCGCGCCGCCCATGCCGCCCAGTCCTGCCGTAAGAACAATTCTGCCTGCCAGATTGCTACCCGCGCCATAGTGCTTGGCAGCGGCGGCCATGAAGGTCTCGTAGGTGCCTTGCAAAATGCCCTGGCTGCCAATGTAGATCCATGACCCGGCCGTCATTTGGCCGTACATCATGAGGCCAGCCTTCTCGAGCTTATTGAAGTGCTCCCATGTGGCCCAGTTGCCGACCAGGTTGGAGTTGGCGATGAGCACGCGCGGCGACTCGGCATGCGTGCGAAAAACTCCAACGGGCTTGCCGCTCTGGATGAGCAAGGTCTCGTCGTTTTCGAGGCGCTTTAGCTCGGCCACGATGGCGTGGTAGTCCTCCCAGCTGCGTGCCGCGCGGCCGGTGCCGCCATAGACAACCAGATGGTCGGGATCCTCTGCCACCTCTGGATCGAGGTTGTTCATGAGCATGCGCAGGACGGCTTCCTGCTGCCAGCCCTTGCACTGCAGGCTGCTTCCTCGTGAGGCGCGAATTGCTGTCATGACTGTGCTCCAAAGACAGCAGCGACCAGGCTGCCGTCGTCTATGAGTTTTTGTACCTTGATGAAGTCCTCGTAGATCGCGCGGTCGCGCTCGAGGAAGGGCACATGGGCTCGAATCAGCTCGTGAGCGGCCCGCAATTTGCGACCCGGCTTGTGTGGGCCCCGCAAGTCGATGCCCTGCGCGGCGGCCATGAGCTCGATGGCGAGCACCGTGCGCACTTGCCGCTGCACATGCGCAAACTTCAGAGCGGCGTGCGCTCCCATCGACACGTGGTCTTCGCGGCCGGCGGACGACGGAATCGAATCCACCGAAGCTGGGTGGCAGTAGATCTTGTTCTCGGAGACCAGGGCTGCGGCCGTGACTTGCGCGATCATGAAGCCGGAGTTGAGGCCGCTCTCCGAAATCAGGAAGGGCGGAAGACCACTCGAGAGCGCCGGGTTGACCAGCTGCTCAATGCGCCGCTCACTGATGTTGGCAAGCTCGGCGACCGCGATGGCTGCCATGTCCAGGGCATGTGCAACCGGCTGACCGTGGAAGTTGCCACCCGAAATGAGCTCGCCGCCGAAGGGCAAATTGTCATCGGGGAAGACCAGCGGATTGTCAGTGGTGGAGTTGGCTTCCTGCTCGATCACTTGCGTGGCGAACTGCACCACGTCGCGCGTGGCTCCGTGTACCTGCGGCATACAGCGCAGGGAATAGGGGTCCTGGACCTTGCCACAGCCCGAATGCGACGCGGCAATCTCGCTGTCGTCGAGCAGTGCTCGCAAGCGCGCTGCCACTTCTTGCTGCCCTGGCTGCCGGCGAGCAGCAACGACTCGCGGGTCAAAGGCCCGCACGGTGCCGTTGAGAGCCTCCAGTGACATGGCGCCAGCGATGTCGGCAATGAGCATGGTGGCCTGGGCGTCCTCGAGAGCAAGCGCGCCAACCGCCGTCATGTGCTGGGTACCGTTGAGCAAGGTCAGGCCTTCTTTTGCCTGCAGCTCCAGCGGAGTGAAGCCGCACGTTTGCATGGCTTCCGTCGCCTGCATGATCTTGCCCTCGAACTGCACGGGGCCTTCGCCGATCATGGCCAGCGCGAGGTGCGCAAGCGGCGCCAGGTCACCAGAGGCGCCCACCGAGCCGCGACGCGGAATCACCGGATGCACGCGATGCTTGAGCATCTTGCACAAAAACTGGCAGACCTCGGAACGGGCCCCGCTCTGACCACGGGAGAGCACGGCGGCTCGCAGCAACATCATGGCGCGGGTTGCATCCTCGTCGAGAGGCAAGCCAACACCAGCGGAGTGCGAGCGCACTAGATTTTGCTGGAGGGCCACGATCTGGTCTGGCGAGATACGCACCTCCGCCATCGCTCCAAAACCGGTGTTTACCCCATACACAGCCGGCGCCTTGGCACCTCCGGCCACGATGGCGTCAACCACTGCGCGCGAGCGGTCCATGGCCGCGATGGATTCTTGACCTGGCGTCACATCTCGGAAAGAGCGCGCGACCTGGGCAATGTTGGTCAGTGTCAAGGGCTCGGTACCGAGCACTAAGGTGGTTTGTTGCACGGGCAGCAGTTTGCGAGTCGAGGCGGCGCAGATCAACAGCCACGCACTCGATCTCTGCGACAAGCTAGCCGGTGCAAGCGTTGACAGGCACCTTGGTGCACTCGGATACTTTCCTGGCCAGGGGAAACGTTCAGCGCATGCCACCAGATCGCAGTGAAATCGAGGAGTCCGATGACCTCACGCCATCCAAAGATGACGATCTGGATGTCGTGGAAGTCGCGGAGTCCTTCGAGGTCGTGGAAGAGGTGGAAGTCGCGGAGTCCTTCGAGGTCGTGGAAGAGGTGGAAGTCGCGGAGTCCT
>JAHEAK010000624.1 GCA_024642805.1 Kofleriaceae bacterium
GTCACCATGGTCGAGCTCCCCGAAGTCGGCGAGAGCCTCGAGCGCGAGCAGGTCTTTGGCACCGTCGAGAGCGTCAAAGCGGTCTCGGATCTCTTTGCTCCTATCTCGGGCACCGTCACCAAGCTCAACACCAGCCTCGATGACACCCCCGAGTCCGTCAACGAGTCGCCCTATGGCGCCGGCTGGCTGCTCGAGCTCACGGGCACTGACGAGGGCGAGCTCGACGATCTCATGAGCGCGAGCGAGTACGCCGCGTTCTGCGCCGAAGACGAGTAGCGCTCGCAGGCACCGAGGGGCGAGGCAAGCACATGCCTGCTCTCGATCCCTCGCTCGCCTTTCGCTCGCACTTCGCGAGCGGACCACGAGCGGACCGCCATTAGTTGTAGCGGAAGATTTGCCAGGTATCGCGGCGCGAGCCGACCTGGAAGTGGAAGCCGAAGCTGAAGGTAATCAGCTGCGAGCCCTCGTCGACCAAATCCGCCGGCGGAAAGGGAAAGGGCTGGGCAAGCTCGAAGGCGTTGATGGCCTCCGAATCGAGGAAGTCGACGCCCGACTCCTGGAAGACCACCACCTTGGCGAGCGATCCATTGGGCTTGAGCGATACTTCCAAGACCGTGATGCGGTCCTTGGTGCCGTAGACTTTGCCGCTTGGATCGCGACGGGTGTAGACCACGTCGGGATGCCAGTTTTGGGCGACCTGCCGCTTCATGCGATTGAAGAAGCCAGCGAACTTCCACTTCTTGGAATTGATGGCGGTGAAATCGCCTGACTCGACACCATCAAGCTTGTCGACCGAGCCGCCACCAACGACGCGCGAGAGCATGTCTTCGCTTGGCCTCAGGTTGGGCAAGCTCGAGCGCTGCCCGGAGCCGGCATTGACCGCCTCGCGCCCTTCCTGGGCTGCCTGGGCGCGACTCTTGATAGAGCCGTCACCACGACTTGCCGCCGCCAACCCATTGGCCTCGAGGGCCTCGGCACCGCTTAGCTCACCGACCGTGGTCTCGGGGCGAAATTCCTGAGCGCGCATGGCCAGAAGCGGAGAGGACTTCGAGGTGGTGCCCTCGCTGTTGGAGCCGTCGGTCAGCTTGGCCAAGAGAGCTTGTTCTTCGGAAGGCTCGCCACTGGCCTTGGGATCCGGTTGCAGCTCTTTGGGCGCTTCGTCGATGGGCAGCTCTTTGGGAGCCGGCTTGGAGACCATCTCCTCGGTGCTGCCGCGCGCGACCGTCTCTTTGTCGACCTTGGTGTCGTACTCGGAAAGGAAGCGAGCGTTCTCGGGTGTGGCTTCGAGATCCGGGGCCGTCACCTCGATCACCTGCCCGGCCTGGCGCGGCTGGGAGATGCGCTCTTGCGCCTCTTCGATCTTCTGCTGAATCTCTTCTTCGAGAAGTTGCGCGGCCTCGAGCTCATCGATGGAAGGCACATCCAAAAGTGGCAGTGCCTCGATGGCGCGCATTTCGGCTGGGCTCATCAGAGCCACCTCGTCGGCGGAGATGGGATCCTCGCGCAAGGAGTTGCACAGCTGCACATCGAAACCATAGTTCTCGACAGCCTGCTCCTGACACTCAGCGCCGTGAATACCTGGAGCCGTGCACGCCATGCTCTGCGCAACCAGCGCCAGACCGGCATCGCCCCAACATGAGAACTGAAAATTCACAGCCGCGACCAGCTCCGGGTCATCGCCCAGGTCGCGACCGCCATGTAGGTCGATGTTGGTCGTGGCTATCACCGCGCCGTGTGCAAGCAGCGAAGCGAGCGCGACGCCGAGCATCGCCCAGGGCGTGTGACTGGCACGTCGGGTATTCGATTTGAGGGCGAACAAAGGTCTAGCCACGTGGGTTGGCCTTTCCATTCTAGCAGGGAATATCGGCGCGCTAGTGCCGATTTCTTCGCCCCACGATTCCGGAGCAGGTGTTCGAAAGAGCCCTGCTTTGGCCAGCTTATCGAATCAACGGGTTGCGAAAATAGTAGGGAGCGATCACGCGGAGCTCATCTTTGCCGCGCAAAAGTACAGGTGGCACGCGGCCAAAGGGCGCTGCAGCCAAAAAGGCCCGCTTGGCCTCGGCATCAAACTCTTTGAATCCGCTGCTCTTGCTCACTTGTAGCGAGCGAACCCTGCCGGTCTCGTCGAGAGTGAAGCTCAGTATGGTCTCGCCTTGCTCGAGGTCGAGCGCGAGCTTTTTGGGAAAGCGCAGCTCCTTGTCGATGCGACGGTACATCGAATAGAAGTAGGGAATCGTGCGCGAAGCCTGCGTGCTCGCCCGCGCGTCGCCATCCTCGCCAGCGTGGGCCGCCGTGCCCGTGCCCCCACTTGTGGCCGTGCTTGCGCCTCGCTTGCCACCCGCGCCAAGACCACTCTCGCCGCCCGCGGAAGGAGCGCCCAGATCGAAGGCGCTCGCCGATGAGCGATTGCTGCGCGCGGGCGCGTCCATCGCTTGCTCGGCCGGTCCGCGCTTTTGATTGTCGGCAGAGGCAGCGCCGCGCTCACTGCGCGCGGCCTCCACAGTGGTGAGCAGCGAACCGGCGACCGTGCTCGTGCGCGCGGTCGGCGCCTCATCGAAACGCGGATCGATGGCAAACCACTCTTCCCCAGTTTGCCCGGGGGCGCCGCCCTGCCCGCTGTTATCGCTCAGACCGCGCCGCGCCTCTTCGGAACTCAGGCGTGCCTGACGGCGATGTTGTTGCGTGTTGGCGAAGGCCGGATCCGGCTCGCGCTCGAGAGCTTCGGGGGAGCGATGACCTTTGGGTAGCGCGCTGGTGTGCGCCATCTGCGAAGCGCCCGGCGTGTTCCAAAAGGACTTGCTGCGATAACTCGGATCGCTGCGATCGCTGAAGCTCTCAGCACCCCGCTCGCCCGGCGCGCGCACACCGAGCCTTGTGCCCGGCGCGTTCGAAGCGCTGCTGGCGGCCGGCTCGCGAGCGCCTGAGAAAAAGTCTGAAGCGCCGAGCATGGCAGTGGCAGGCTCTTGCGCGGGCAAGAGCGCCATCGTGTCGACAGGCGCTTGCGGATCCGCGACCAGCTCCACGCTGGCCAGACTCTCGGCGGCGGGCTCGTCCTCGCTCGGGCGCAGCTTCCAGGCCCCACCCCGCCAAAGCAGCAGGAGCAAGGCGTGCACGAGCAACGCCAAGGCCAGCGCGCCCAACGCGCCGCGCTGCTTTGCCAGCTGCCCCATCTATCTAGTATGCCCTGCGACGCCCCAACGCACCAATAGCGACTCGCCAGCGCATGGCCGCCAGAAGTGCCGCGGTCCCCTTGATCTCCACCACTTGGCTGCTGCACACTGCCCAACGGAAGTGCTTCCTGGACTGGTGCTGGGCTTGGTCTTCAAAACCAATGGTGCGTCGCGTGAGCGTTTGTACGGCGGGTTCGATTCCCGTGCATTTCCGCCAAAACTACTCTGAACTGCTTAGCTTTTGTTCTCTGCCACGCCGTTGTCGGTAATCTGTCGGTAATTCGATCCAGATTCCAGTGCCACAATCGCGTCATCAAGGGCCGATGGCGTGAGGTGCATGTAGCGCATCGTCGTCATGATCGAGGCGTGCCCAGCCAGCTCCTGGATGGAGCGAATCGGCACCCCCCGCACGGCCAGGTGCGAGCAGAAGGTGTGGCGCATGACATGCCA
>JAHEAK010000065.1:0-2026 GCA_024642805.1 Kofleriaceae bacterium
TAACGCGCATCTCCGAGTCGGCGCTGCGCGGTCTCCGGGCTGCAGATCCATCGCGTAGTAGCGCGGCGCGCCCTTGGCCACGCGACCCTCGATGCGATCGCCGGGGACGATGAGCTGCGCGGTCTCCGGGCTGCCGCCACCGCTGGATGCGTAGGCCTGTGGCGCGGGATCGAGGGTAGCTGGCGCTGGCGCGTACCCAGAATCATCGCCCGCGTTATAGGCCTCGCGAGCCGGAGCTGGCGCCGACTACGCACTCGCAGTCGCGGGGCCAAGCTCGGCGCTAGCGGCCAAGCTTGGCGTCTTGGGGCGCACATCGAAGCCAGCGCTGCAGCCAGCGCTCAAGGTCGACAGGGCCAAGCTTGCGAAAATCGAAGATTTGAAAAAGGTAGACATGTGAGTTCTCCTCGCTGAGCGGGTGGTTAATGCGCCCCTTATAGGGGCCGATGTCTGTCGGTTGTCTCCTTGCTCATAAAAATCCCAGCGAGAGCCCCAGCGAGAGCCAGGTCACTCGCTACCAGCAGAGCACAGTGCCATGATCGAGCTCATGCGAATCGGCATCGTCATGGCCCTGGTCCTCTCTACCTCCGTGGTGGCACCAGGCTGGGCGCGCGCCGACGATGATGACGATGGCAAAGCCCCCGACTACGGCCTGGGTGGCAACGCCCGCCAGCTCCTGCTCACCCGCGGCGTCGCCGAAGTCTTTAGTGACAGCGCACCACCCGGTACGCGCACGCAGGGTTTTTCCGTCGAGTTTGCCAAGCGCGGCGAACGCCTCGAGTTCGTGCTGGGCTTTGGCTATGACAATCTCGAAGCTACCAATGGCTACTACCTGGAGAGCGGCGGTACCGCGGTGACACCGGGCAAGGTCACCTACACCGACTTCCGCGGCTTTCACATCTTCAGCATCGACGCCACCATCGTCGGCTATCTGGAGCTGCACAAGATCCTGGCCATTCGCTACGGAGCCGGCCTTGGCGTTGGCCTAGTGCGCGGGCAGATCAGGCGCACCGACGCCCTGTGCACCAGCGAGGACATTCGCCACGACTGCGTTCCCAATCCCGCCGGTCCGCGACAGCAAGAGCCCGTCGACATTCCCAAGGCGATTCCCGTACTCAACGGACTCATCGGCTTGCAGTTTCGGCCAGCCAAAGCCCTGGCCATCAACCTCGACCTCGGCTTGCGCAACGTGCCCTACGTCGGCGCGAGCGCCATGTTCTACCTGTGGTAGGCGAAGCGAACTAACCGCGTCCAGGACCACGCCAGCGCAGGATGCGCGTCGGCCATGGCGGCAGCGCTTCCTCGCTGTTGCGCTTGGCGGCACGCGCTGTTGAGCGGGCGATCTTGGCGAGTGCGTCCTCGTCATCGGCGGCCGCGGCAGCCTCGACAGGCTCGAGTGTCGCGCTGCCATCCATCGCCATCTGTACGCGATAGGTGTAGCAAGCGTCGGTGGTGTACACAGCGCCGCTGTAGCTGGCCGATTGCACGTCCGCAGCGATCGACTGGCGATCCAGGAGCAGTCGAATTCCTTCGGTAGGATGCAGCGAGTCGGTCACAAGGCACGGGTACCGCAAAATGACGCCCTAGTGCAAGAGCGCCTAGCCGGCTTCGGCGGGCTCTTGAACACGCCAGGCGTGACTATAGACATTGAAGCCGGCATCGCGGGCGAAGCCGACCAGCGTGACCCGCCAGCGCTCTCCCAAATCGACTGCAAGACTGCTCGGTGCCGATACCGCTACGACCATCGGAATGCCCGCCGCTACCGCCTTGTGCACGATCTCGTAGCTCAGTCGACCCGAGACGCCTAGCACGCACTCGCTGGTAGGGCGCCCCTCCTGCAATGCCCAGCCGAGAACTTTGTCGACGGCGTTGTGTCTGCCGACGTCCTCCCGAGAGGCCAAGAGCGCGCCCTTGTCGTCGAAGAGACCCGCGCCGTGCAATGCACCGGTGGCGGCAAAGACGACCTGACTCGCTCGCAGCTGCAGCGGAACGCTCGAAATCAGCGACGGGCTCCACCGCAGGTCCGAGC
>JAHEAK010000065.1:2036-13623 GCA_024642805.1 Kofleriaceae bacterium
AACTCATCGAGCACGGCCAGGGCCGCCGCACCGCACACGCCACAGGCCGAGGAGCTAATCATGTTGCGCTCGGCCCAACGTGCCTGCACAAGCGACTCGTCCATCTCGAGCACGACGACGTTGTCTTCGTCTTGCCGGATCGACCACGTCGATTCGCCGACGCGGATCAATCCTTCGGCGTGCAAGAGACCGCGCGCGAGCTCCTGATCGTGGCCTGGGGTACGCATGATGATGGCCAGCGAACGGCCATGCGCACGCAGCTCCAGTGGCTCCTCGACGACCAGCGAATCGCCTTGTGACACACAGTGGCCGTCTCGCCAGCGCTGGACCTCTCGCTCGCTTAGAGCTTTGCGCTGCTTGTGCATCCCGACGCATCTTGCCGGGCAAGAGCGGCCGCTAGCAAGCGCCCTCGCGCCCGCCTGCGCCGATCGCAAATTAAGTCCACCACCATCCGCTACCCAAGGCTCGTCGGTAGAGTAGAGTGTGTGGGTGGCTGCGCAACTGCACGATCGAGTCTTCCGCGACCCTGTGCACGGGCTCATCGAATTCGTCGGTGAAAACCGCACACTGGTCTCGCTGCTCGAAACTCGTGCGTTTCAGCGTCTGCGCCGCGTCAAACAAATGGGCTTTGCCTGGCAGGTCTACGCCGGCGCCGAGCACTCGCGCTTTGGTCATGCGTTGGGCGCCTACCACGTCGCCTCCATGGTCGTCGATCGACTCAAGCTTGACGATCCAGTGCGCCTGCACGTCAAGGTAGCCGCGCTCCTGCACGACATTGGCCACGGCCCCTTCTCGCACACCTGGGAGCAGGTCTTTGCCAGCTTCGATCACGAGAAGTGGGGTGAGCGCATCGTCACCGAAGACGAAGAGATGAACGCGGCGCTGCGCGGCCTGGCCCCGGATCTACCCGAAGCGATCGCGAGCATGATCAACAAGAGCTACAAGCCAACCTTTGCGCGCAAGTTGGTGAGCTCGCAGCTGGATGTCGACAGACTCGACTATCTACTGCGCGATGGCCACTACTCGGGCGCCGGCTACGCGACCTACGATCTCGAGTGGATCTTGCACGCACTGCGCATCGAGAAGGTACACAGCGGCGACGATCCAGACGACCTGGTCATCGACTATCGACGCGGCATGTACGCCGTCGAGCAGTACCTCTTCGCGCGCACCTATATGTACGCGCAGGTCTATCACCACAAAGCGGTGCGGGCCGCCGAGCGCATGTTCATCAAGCTGCTCAGTCGCTTTTCGGAGCTCGCCATCGCCGGGCAAGAGCCTCCAGGCCTGGACGTAGCCGCCAACCTCGCGCGTGGGCAGACGTTAAGCGTGCACGACTTTCTCTTCCTGGACGATTACTCGCTCTTTGGCGCCATCGATCGCTGGGCTGGATTGGGTGCGGGCGGCCAGGCCCAACAAGCCAGCGATCCGATCGTGCGCGACTTGGCCAATCGCCTGGTTCGCAGGCGCCTGTTCAAGACCATCGATCTCGGCGATGACCTGGGCGTCTTGCACGATCTGCAAGCACGAGTGCACGCGATTGCTGAGCGTCACTTCGGCGAAGCGGCCGGGTACTACTACCACCTCGATACCGCCAAGCAGATCGGCTACAGCGCCAACGCCGACGAAGAGCTGCACGTTGTCGGTCATCCGCGCTATGGCACCGTGACCCTCGGTCGCCTCCTGGAAGACCTGCCCCTCGGTCGCCCGGTGGCCACCGTCCGTCTGGTCTGTGCTCCCGAGTTGGTCGACGAGCTCCGCCCCATCACCGACCAGGCTGTCGCTGACACCCGCAGCCAGAGCTGAGCGGAACGCGGCTTCTAGAAGGCGCCGACTAGAAGGCCGCTTCAGCCTTGCTCACGAGCACATCGGCCTCCTCGGCCGAGGCCCAGCCCAAAAAACGCGTATTCTTGCCCGTGAGAGCCAACGAGGCCGTAAAGAAGGCCTCTATCTCTTTTCGAACCCGTTCTGAGAGTTCTTCTACATCGCGAATGGCGGCACGATGCTCGTTGGCTGGCACCAGCATGATGCGATCGTTGCGCTTGCCGGCCTCGCCCTCGCGCTTCTGCTCGACCTTCAGCGCGCCGACCACACGCGCCGCCACCACCACGCCTGGGTAGGAGGCCAGGTCAGTGAGCAACATGGCGTCGAGAGCATCGCCATCTCCGGATTGCGTCTGCGGCAGGAAGCCAAAGTCGAAGGGAAAGCGCACGCCCAGAGGCAGCGGCCGCGACCACTCGAAGCGGCCCTCCACGTACTTGAGCTTGATCTTGGAGTCCTTGGGACACTCCACCACCATGTTGAGCAAGGCGTCGTGGCGACGCAGGGGCAGATCCCTCAGGAGATTCACGAAGCTACTCTATCAGCAGGAATTGATCTCTCCGACGACAGGGGCGGTAAGTGTCCAAACTTTGGACACTTCACTCGCAAGCACCTGGGAAGGCGGCACCGGCTGTGATCAAGGCACACCCTGTCCAGAGCTTGTCCACAGCACTGTTGGTTGGCGCTACAAAGCTAGAATAATCCGGACGTTACGAAATCATACACTTGTGCACAAGTGGGTCGTGGCACAGCGAGTGCATTGTAAAGCTACATCGCTCGGCGGACCTTTTGGGTCGCTTGACAATTGAATCGGGTATCTCGTTTAGCAATCGCTTCGGCGTTTGCAAAGGCAGGTAGGAAAGCTTGAGCAGGTGCATGGTCTGGGGACAGAGCATGGGACCAGCTGCTGAGGATACGCTGAAGTTCGACCCTTAGGTTCACTGTGAGGACCTGGGGTTAAGGACATGAGTGGAGGTGGCATGTAAATGTCATCAAGGCAGCCGGGATGAAACCTGGAGAAGTTGGAAGCTTAAGAGGGGATCGGACGGCATCGGTGCTAACCCCATCGGTGGTTGTAACGGATCGCTATCAGGAGCAAATCCTTGAATGTGCGGCGGGGAAAGTTGGCGCTGTGAGGGCAACTTCGCAGTAGACGAACTTCGCTAATACAAAGAGGGAACGAAGCAGCGACGAGCTGTGGAGGCTTGATGGCGGGTAAAACCCCTGGAAGGCGAATCTCAGACGTGGCTTTGGAATGAAATAAGTCCAAAAGGTCAGAAGAGGCGAAAACCGTTGAGAGTGTGCGAAACACTGAGAGCGGACCTTAGGTGAGAACTAGGAAGCTCATCGCAAGTGGATTCTTTTGATTGATGTCGCGATGGAGAGCAGAACCTCAAGGAAGGCGTTGGGCATGTCCGCATGCACAACGGACCTGGAACGGAAACGAACTCTAAAGAGAAGAGAAAGCGCAAGAGAGGATGAACCCACCACGTGCAAACTAGTGGGGGACGACACGACAGCGAAAACCGCGAAGGCTTCTTGGAAACAAGAAGGTCATGGCGGGAGCAGCTAACCTAATAGGTTGCTAGCTACGTGTTCACAACACTCTGAAGTGCAGTCAATCTCATAAGAGGCCGCTGGCTCGCTGGTGACAGAGAGACAGTTCCTTCGTACCAAGCCTCAATCCTTCGAAGAGGAGACCCGATTCGTCTGGCGGCCCACTAGGGCCGCCGAGCTCGTTTTCGGCTCGCGCGTGGCGCGGGCCTTTTGTCGTTTTCGGCTCGCGCATGGCGCGGGCCATTCGTCGTTTTCGGCTCGCGCATGAGATGGGCCATTCGCCCTTTCGGCTTGCGGGCCTGTGACTCAGCCTCAGAAGTGCGAAACGACAGTCACTCTGCGACGCACTCCGGACCGAGGCCTCCTGCAGGTGGATGTGCGTCCTGTGACTTGAGTTGGGTGCGGAAAGTTGCCCACCGCTCGAGCCTGGCCGATCATTCGTGAATCAATGTCGTTGCTCATGTTTGAGAACGGCCCAAACGCCACCTGGGTTTCCCCGGTGCTCAGAGGAGAAAAACAAATGCTCAAGAACGTTGGCCGTCTGGCCCTGGCTTCCCTTTTTGTAACTGCTTTCACCGGCTCTGCCCTTGCCCAAGACGATATGGACGGCGAGGCCACGCCACCTGCCGACGATTGGAGCGACTCTAGCTCGACTCCTGCGACGACCTCCGCCCCCGAAGCCCCTGCGGCCTCTAGCTCGGGCGATGCCTTCACCATGGGTATCTCGACCGAGTTCCCCACCGGCGGCGACGGCGGCTCTGCCAACATCCTTTACGGCCTCGACGCCAACACCTTCCTCGACCTTCAACTCGGCATCAACTTCGGTCCTGGTGCACCCGGCGTCGACGCCATGGGTAACCCAGTTGCTGGCGATGACGCTTTCGGTATCGAGCTCGGAGCCGGCTACCGTATGTACAAAGACTCCAAGGGCAAGATTCGTCCCTACCTCGAGCCAGCCGTTGCTGTGCTCGTGGGCGACTTCTCCGCCGCTGGTGACACTCTCTCGCTCGCCGCTGGCGCCATCATGGGCGTCGACTACGCGCTGATGGACCAGTTCACCCTTGGTACCGGCATCGGTGGTGCACTCACCTTCGCCGACTCCTTCGACACCATCACCTTCGGTCTCTTCACTGCCAGCATCAACGCCACCTTCTGGTGGTAGTCGCAGCTAGTACTTACTCGTAGTGCGATGGGGGCTGGTCACGATTCGTGATCAGCCTTCTTCGCTTTCGGAGACATACTGGCGCCAGCCGCACTTCATGTGGCATAGGGGTGCCCTATGTAAAGAGTGCGGAAGTTTCGCACCTACCCGCAAATGCTCTACGCTGTTTCGCATGGTCTCCTTCCGTGAACTGCGATTCTTCGCCTTGGCCTTGCTCTCCAGTTTCAGTCTCGCCTGTGGCAGCGACGCCGGTGGGGGTGGTCAAGGTCCCGATGGTGGCATCAACAATCCCGACGGACCCGATCGCGATGGCGATGGTCTCAGCGACGATGATGAACTCGCCAACGGAACCGATCCTGATAACCCCGATACCGATGGTGACGGACTCAGCGACGGTGATGAGTTGCTCGCGGGTAGCGATCCTCTCAATCCCGACACAGACGGCGATGGCATTCTCGATGGCGACGAAGCCCTGCTCGGAACCGATCCGACGGTGCCTGATGCGGCGTGCGCAGATACCAGTGCGATCGCGACTCTCGCCACTCGACCTGTCGACATCATTCTGGTCATCGACACTTCCAGCAGCATGGCTGGCGAAATCGATGCTGTCGAAGCCAACCTCAACAGCAACCTGGCCACACAACTCGACGCTTCCGGCGTCGACTACCAAATCGTGCTGATTGCTGACCATGGCAATCCCGATGTCGCGGGCAAGTTCGGCATCTGCATCGACTCACCACTCAGTGGCAACAACTGCGCAACGATGGATGGCAACGCGCTGCCTGTCGATGGACCGCGTCTGAAGCACTATCCCATCTACGTGGGTAGCCATGATGCCTACGACCGCATCCTAACCGACTACGCTCTCGGCGATACCGGCATCTACGATGTCGCACCCGAGGGTGGCATTCGCCCAGCGCTGGCCAACGGCTATGGTTCCTTCCTCCGCGAGGGGGCGCTGAAGGTCTTCTTGCTCGTCACTGACGATGACTCCATTGGCGCGACCACCAACAGCGCAGCAGCCTTCGACAGCGCACTGCTGGCACTCGATCCTGCGCAGTTCGGAACGGCCGACAATCGCAACTACGTCTTTCACAACATCATCGGCATGGCCGCCAAGAGCAGCGACACCAGCGATCCATGGCTGCCCACCGACCCCGTGCAAAATGCCGAGTGTGGCAACGGCAACGATGCCGATGGCTTCGGAGCCGAATATCAACAGTCGAGCATCCTGACCGGCGGCCTGCGCTTTCCACTCTGTGACAACGCAAACTTCGACGCTGTCTTCCAGGCCATGGCCGTCAACGTGACGGAGGGCGTCGCTCTCGAGTGTGCCTACCGACCTGCAGCGCCACCAAGTGGTGACCTCGACTTCAGTCGAGTGGTCGCGTACTTCACGCCCGGCACAGGTCCTATCGACAAACTCGATCGTGTTGCTGACGCTGGCAGCTGCACCGACAACGCCTACTTCGTTGCCAACGGTCTCATCAGCCTCTGCCCTAGCACCTGTGACCTGGTCAAAGCCGATCCTGCTGGCAGCTTGGACTTCCACGTCGCCTGCTCGGCCATCGTCGACTGATCGGGGCCTGCCCTTGTCGCGCTCCTGCGACGGCGTGGCGAGCACTGTGCGCCTCTTGCCACAGGTGCTCGACGAGGTCTTGACGAGGTCTCGCCGACTTAGCGGGCTTTAACTGGGGCCGGGCTTTGCAAGGTAGACGGGGATGCGCACCATCCTCGCTCCCGCGCTCCTGCTGGCCCTCCTCCTGCCCGCCACGGCCCACTCGCAACCGGGCGCCCTCGACCTGAGCATGCGATCCGAAGCATCGAGTCGAGCCCCTGGCGCCCAGTCCCCATACCACGCCATACCGCCCTTGCCCGGCACCTTGGATGCCCCCTTCCAAAGTCTGCCGCCGCCCATCGGTCGCGATGTGGTGAGTCCTGAGCCCATCGGCTCCAACACCATCGCGCGACCCGGCTACGACGCGCACATCCTTGAGGACGGCCGTCTACTTCTCGACGAGCGCTATCTACACACGGGCGCCAGCAGCGATCCATCCGTTGGACCTCGGGTCTTCGGCGTCTTCGATCTCACTGACATGTTCTCGCCCGAAGATCCCTACCTGGGCGACAAACTCGAGCTCCTGCATCAGACCTTTGCCCAGCGCGTGGCCCTTCGCGAAGCCGACAACGGCCGGGTCATGGATCGAGCACTCGCTGCCTTGCCAGGCTACCTGCAGGGCGTCTGGCAGCACGAGGACTGGGACCTGGCCACCAGGCGCCACATCCTCTTCGCCCTGTGGGACGAGTGCGCCGAGGAGGGCAACCCGCTGCTCGTCGCCGGCGGCCGACAGGCCCGGCGCCAGATCGAAGACTTCATCGCGGCGGTCTTGCCGCCGGGCAGTGCCGATGGCTACCTGGACGACGAGATAACTGCCTTCAATCAGACGCGAAGCAGCTTGGCTAAGTTTGCGCCTCGCGGTCAGTAGGACCTCTTTGCTATGGTGCCCCCGCTTTCAGGGAGCCCATCATGAAAACTCAGCTTATCGCCGCAAGTCTCTTGTTCCTCTCCGTCACCGCCTGCAAGGGCGAGATCGAAGGAGGCGAGCAACCCGAAACCAAAGCCGCCGAACCCAAGAAGAGCAACGTCGTCAAGCTGACGACCGCCGTTCCCTACGGCAAGCACCTCGCGTGCGCCGACGTCTTTCCAGATACCGCACTCTTCACCGAGAAGATGGGTGACGAGATTGGTTCGATCAAAGACAAGAGCTCTAGCAACTCGTCGGCCAGCGTTGTCTGCTCGCTCATTCGTGCCGGCGAACCTCCGAGCTCGCCCAAAGAGCTCAAGACTCTCGAAGAGAAGTACGCCAAGCTCGGCGTCCTGCCTGGTGACGAGTACTGCATGATCAGCGCATATTGCTCGCTGGCAGCCGACCTCGATAGCTTCCGCGCCGAGTGCGAAAAGAACGGCAACCAGAACGCCACTCTCGACGGCGACTTTGCCTGCGTGCGCGCTACCGAGAAAGGCGTCGAATACAGCTACACCTACAAGTTCATCGAGCCTGACACCAAGTGCGTGGTGGAAGCGATGGCCGGTCCAAGCGTCAACGACGAGAACATGGTCCGCAACTGTGCCTCGGCAGCCAAAGAGCTGATGACCATGGCAAGCGTCGCCAACCCCAAGTAGCGCCGCACGCGTCGCTAGGTCGCGTGGCTCCTTTAGGGGGCTAGCGACCAAACCGCGGGGCTGACCTCTGGCCCTGCCACCATGCCGCCGATCGAAAACAAGCGATCGCCACAGGCAGCCAGGCCGCGATGATCCATCGTCGCCTGTGGTGCGTCGAGCGTCGCATCGAGCTCAAAGCTGCCCTGCTGATAGCGCAAGGTCGACGCTTCTGGCGTTGCAGGTAGGCCGTCTTCGTAGCGCAGGCCGTCGTAGTTGTAGGGCTCGCTTGTGCCGCCATGGAAGTAGAGCGCTCCATCGCTGCCCGTGCCTGCGGCTGCTCGATAGCGGGCCGGCTCGGGGTGTGGCCCAAGGTCGGTCCAGACAATCTCAGTGGGCGTCTCGGCCTGCAACTGGGCTCGCCAGCTCTGATTGCGGATGCTGAAGCCGCGCGCCCCCGTAGCCACGCCATCGATCACGATGAGCTCATCGCCGGAAATGCCCATGGCGTGCCCAAAGACGCGCGCGCCCGGAAAGGCGGTCGCCTCCTGCCAGGTATCACTCTCGACGTCGTAGAGTTGCACCGCATCCACCGAGGCGGTGTTGGACCAGCCCGAGACCACGACGATGTAGCGATCGCGCCAGACGGCCACACCCGCATCGTCGATAGCGATGGGCAGAGGGGCCATTTCCTGCCAGCGCCCCTGCTGCAGGTCGAAGCGCTGCAGACTCGCCGAGCTGGTCTCTGCGCCGGCCGCACTGACCTCGTAGCCGCCGAGGACGTAGGGCTCACCGCGCAGGGCCACCGCGCTCGTCGCCAGCCGAGGAGGCCCTGGCAAGGGTGGCAATTCGATCCACTGCAGGTCGCCTTCGCGCCAGCGGAAGCCGCGATTGTGGATGCCTCCCGTCGTCAGGCTGTTGTCGATACCCGAGATGCTAAAGAGCATGCAGCCGCCCTCGGTCTCGATGCCGGCCACGGCGTTGTTGGCGACGCCCTCTGGCAACGCCACACCAGGCGCCCAGCCCTGCTGGGCATCGGCAAGCCCGGCGTCGAGCTTGCTGCCGCCACCATCGCCACAGGCGGCGCAGCTCACAAGGCACAAAAGCAGGCCGAAACGGAAACAGGGCCCGACCGCCGATGGATCGCGCCCTGCTCCTTGTAGGAGGCCGAAACGGAAACAGGGCCCGACCGCCGATGGATCGCGCCCTGCTCCTTGTAGACTCGTCGCCACTACTGACATGCCGCTGTTGCCAGTAGCACCGTAGCGGCGCCGAATCAACGTCTGCAGTGTTGGCTACTCTTCGTCGCCGCTGTCACCGCATGGGTTCTCGTCACCACATGGGTTCTCGTCGCCACATGGGTTCTCACCACATGGGTTCATCTCACCACAAGGGTTGGCTTCGCCACATGGGTTGGCTTCGCCACATGGGTTGGCTTCGCCGCATGGGTTGGCAGCTGGGGTGGTCGAGCCGCTGTCGCTGCTACCGCCACAAGCCACAAGAGACATCATTCCAACTGCAAGAACTGCTGTACGTAGGAAACTCATATGCTTACTCCTTCAAGAATTCTTTTTTGAGCTGTTAAACAGATTGGCCAATTCAACTATTAGAAGTGACCGTCAAGAAACGCGACCAGGGGAAGCTGCTTACAGCTCGATTCGAAAAACAATCGGCGAAATCTGAGAGAGCCGCCCTGAACGACACGGAAATTACCACCGGCCTCTCTTCAAGAAAAAGTCCTGAGTTGAGAAAAGTGGACCCTTCGATGCCCAGGAGGGTGGCAATCGCGGAAAAAGCATTACAGACAATTGGACCACTGCGACAGCTGTACGCGAGTGATTACAATTGGCGTGCAAATCACAAACTAGCGAGACTGAAGTGAAATCATCGCTACGGGGCAGATCTGCTAGCTCTGCCCAGGAATTTTGCGCTCAGGGCGACCGTAGAAGTAGCCCTGTGTGAGATGACAGCCGAGTCCTGTGATGGTCTCGGCCTCTTCGACCGTCTCGATGCCCTCAGCGATCAACCGTATGCCGATGTCGTTGGCGAAGTCGACGATGCGGCGAATGAGCTTGGCCCGATGGGGCGCCTGGTTGATGCCGCGCACCATGGCCATGTCGATCTTGATGAACTCGGGGGAGAGCAGAGCGACCGCGTTGAGTCCGGCATAGCCAGCGCCTAGATCATCGATCGCGAACTGATAGCCCAACTCGCCGAGGCTGCTGATCATGTCCTTGAAGCGAACGTAGTCGGGAATCGATGCCCGCTCGGTAATCTCAAAGACGATGCGACTTGCGAACTCGGAACCGCGGAAGTTGAGGAGCTCGGGATCCTCGACCTCGCCTGGGTGCAGATTCATGAAGAGCTTGACGTGTGGCGGCAGCTTGTCGAGCGCTCGAATCGATACCTCGCGAGCGGCACGCCCAAGGTCCCAGAGCTGGCCACTTTGAATGGCTGCATCAAAGAGAACTTGCGGGTTGCGGAAGATGGGATGACGAGCGCGGCACAGCGCCTCGTAGGCGATGACTTCGCAGGTGCGCGGGTCGACGATCGGCTGATAGGCAAAATCAATCTGACGCTCCTTGATGATGGCGTCGAGCTCACTGAGGCGCGCCGAGAAGAGCCTGCGCACGCTGTCGGCCTTCATCATGACCCGATGGCGATCTTGTTCGCGACGCACCAGTCCATCGTCGATGGCAGGACAGATGTGCTCGACGGCTTCCTCGCGCAACAGGAAGGAGTCGACACGCGCCAAGCTTGCCCCGCGCATCTCGGCAAAGACATCTTTGTTGTCGATGATGAGAATGCGCAGCGCTTCGGGACGGTGCCGCTGTGAACGCCGCAAGAACTCGACGCTGTCTTGAGGATCCGCGTGATCCGCGACAATGACCTCGTACTCGTTGCGCTCGCACAGCTCGAGCGCCTTGTCGTCGTCATCGACGCCGGTTAGGTCATAGCCGGGCTCTAGCTCGCTCGCAAAGCGATCGACATGCGTGGATCCCACGACCAGCACGGGGCGACGCGATATCGATGACGACACGGTCTCCTCCGTGAAGTCCTCCGGTGTGTACATGATGGCGCGATTGCGACCGGTCTCTTTGGCCCGATAGAGGGCTTTGTCTGCGTGATTGATGAGCTCGTCGAGCGAGTCGCCGTGATCGGGAAACACCGTCATTCCCAAGCTAACCGTTGGTTCCGGCCAGATCTCGCCGTCGCCACTTTCGTTGCGAATCTCGGCGACGTAGGCGCGCACTCGCTCGCCAACCATTTTCACGGCGTTGCGCTCGGTCTCGGTCAAGAGAATCACGAACTCCTCGCCGCCGAATCGCGCAACGGGATCCGAATCGCGCACGGCACTGCGCATGGCATCGGCCGTGGCCACCAAGATTTTGTCGCCGATCATGTGACCGTACTGATCGTTGACTTTCTTGAAGAAGTCGATGTCGACCAAGAGCAGCCCCATGGAGCGCCTGTGCCGCCTGGCGACTTTGATCGCCTGCTCGGCAAGTTCGGTGAAGGCGCGCCGATTGAGCATGCCGGTCAAAGGATCGACCCTGGAAAGCCTGGTGACTTCTTCGAGGGCCAGGGTCAGCTCGCGAGTGCGCTTTTCGACTTCACGCTCGAGGTTCTCGGCTCGCACGCGCTCTAGGCCGAGCAACTTGCGGTAGCGCCCCTGCATGCGCGCTTCGGCGCTCACGTCGCGACAACACTGAATGACGCCGACCGACTCGCCCTGCTCGTTCACCACCGGCAGGTAGGAGAGCATCACGGTGAGCTGGTCGCCCAGTTGATTGCGAACCTCTTCTTCCGCCAGGTGCATGGCCTTCTGCGACTCCATGCAGGCGCGAGCCATCTCCATGGCGCGTTCGGCACCATTGCCAACCATC
>JAHEAK010000066.1 GCA_024642805.1 Kofleriaceae bacterium
CGTTGCTGCCGATTGTCGCCCTCCTCGCCTGGGGACATGGAGCACCCGGTCGCGACCGCTGGAGCTTGCCAGAGAAGATCGCTCTTCCCCTCAACCTGACGGCGACCTTGCTCTCACTCGTGCTCATCTGGCGAGCAGACGCTGACCCGCCCGCCAAGGCCTCCGTCGATGTGGCCAACAAGGACGCTAGCATCGATGCTGGCTCTGTTACGAAGGTGCCCGTCGTCAACGAGCGCGCCACGGTGCTGGTCTTTGCCTTCGCCAATCGAAGCGAAACCAACGACGAGGATTGGCTGCAGCACGCCATTCCCCTGGCGATGGAGATCGATCTCGAGCAAGAGCCGCGCATCAGCGTGCACGCGACCTCGCTCTCGAGTCTGTTCAGCGACCAGATGAGGAAGGCGGGCCTACACGAGGGGCTGAACGTGCCCGTGAGCCTCATGCGCGAAATCGCCAGAGACAGCGAGTACGATCACTTTGCCAGCGGCTGGTATCGTCTGGACCCCGATCATGCCGTGATCGAGCTGACCCTCTATGACTGCGCGCGCGGCGCTGTGGTGGCAACGGAAGAGGTCGAGGCCGCTGACATTCTCACGGCCATCGACATGCTGACCGTACGGGTGCGCAAGAGTCTGGGTCTGTCGGAAGAGGAGATAGCGCAGGTGAGCGATCTGCCGGTCGCAGAGCAGGGCACGGCCCTTCTGCCTGCGCTCCGTGCCTTGTCGATGGCACTGGTCGCCGATCGATTCGAAGGCGATTTCGAGCGAGGACTGGCGCTCCTGGACCAAGCGCTCATCCTCGATCCGACCTTTGCCTTTGGCTATTTTCGCAAGGCGACCATGTTGATCGAGCACGACAAATGGCTGGAGCTACCTGCAGCCGTGCAGGCCGCGCAAAAGCACAGCTATCGCCTGAGCCAGGCCTCGCGATCCGTCTTGCAAGTAATTCAACTTTGGCTCGTCGACAAGAAGCCCGCCGAGGCCGTTATCGCCACCGAGCAATGGATCGAACGCGAGCCGCGCAATGTGACCGCGCTCCAGCTGCGCGCCAACATCAAAGCCGGGCTCGGCGACATGCAGGGGGCGTTGGCGGCTCTGGAGGCCTTGCAGGCGGTCGAGAACAAGCCCCTCTATCTGCGCGGGCATGCCGACCTGCTCTATAGCCTCGGCCGCTTCGTAGAAGCGCGCGACGAATACCTGAGCTACAGCAAACAGGAACCAGGCGATGCCAATGGCTACATTGGCATCGCGGAAGCGTCCACCAAACTTGGCGAGCACGACGCCGCTCTCGATGCCTATCGCAAGGCGGTCGCCGCGCAACCCAACAGTCCCGATGTACTTCGCCGACTGGCCGAAGAGATGAGCTCCATGGGCAGCTACAAGCAGGCCCTCGAACAGTACAACCAGGCCCTCCTTCGCAGCGAAAGCCCTGACGAGCGCGCCGAGTCGCTGGAAGCGCGCGGGCAATTCTATTGGTATCGAGGTCAGATGCGTCTGGCACTCGCCGATGTCACCAAGAGCTGGGCGGCCGTGGACGGGCACAAGGCCGTCGAAGAAATGGCAGCGCTGCGCCTCAAGAGCGCATGGATGTTCGCCATGGCCGGCCGCCGCGACGAGGCGCTCGCCTTTGCAACCCAGGCCCAGCCCATCATGACTGCCGATGAGAACAGCATTGGTGCCTTCAAATACTACGCTCTCCTGGTGCCACTCTACTTGCGCCTCGGTGACGGAGCCGAAGCCCGCAACGCCAGCGACAAGGCGCTCGCCCTGGCGACCTCCTTCGGCGTTACCGCCGAGCGCTTCGCGGCCAGTCGCGGGCAGTTCTTTGCCGACATCAAGGAGTACGGCCAGGCGGCCAGCTCCCTGCGTTCCTATCTCGCCATGTACCCAACCGACAGCGATGCCATCTTGCGCCTGGCCGAGGTCGAGTACGAGCTGGGTCTGGACCAGAGCGCGACCGATAGGGTGACGGAGGTCCTTCGCTCCTTGCCCGCCGCGCCCAAAGCCCATGTGCTGCTCGCAAAACTCTTGGCGAGAAAAGCACAACCCGAGTTGGCGATTGAGCACCTCAATACAGCCCTCAAGGCCTGGGACTCCGCGGATGAGGACTTCCAGGCGGCCATGGAGTGTCGGCAACTGCGCGCCTCCCTGCTCCGCTGAGCGCCGACGTGGTAAAAGGCGACATGTTCGCAGCCCTGCGGCCTTCGCCTTGTCCATCCTTGCTGCTCGCCCTTGGCGCGTGGCTCGCTGCCTGCGGCGGCACCACGCAAGCTCCAGCCACCGCAGAGCGGCCCGTGCTTGCCGATGGCGAAGTCGCAGATGCTCCCAACGGCATCGCCTTTCCTGCCAAGTACAAAAACTGGCCGGTGTTGGCGGTCTCGCAACAAGCCGACAAGCAGAGCGTCACCATCGTGGTTGGCAATCTGGAAGCAGTTCGCGCGGCACGCAAGGGCCAGACAAATCCATGGCCCGATGGCAGCGTGCTCGGTCACCTGGTCTTCGAGCAAAGCGACATGTCGACAGTGCCCCAAGCCATCGAGGCCGGCCGATTCCTGCGCGCGGAGTTCATGTTCAAAGACGTCGAAGCCTACGCCTCCAACAACTCGGGATGGGGTTGGGCGCGCTGGGATGGTCCCGAGCTCACGCCCTATGGCAGCGATGGCTTTGAATCCGAGTGCCTCGACTGCCATCAAAAAGTGAGCGGCAGCGACTGGCTCTTCGCCAAACCCTTCACCCTGCCTTAGCTCTCGCCCAAAACGGAACCGCGCGGAGCGGAATGGAGCAGAGCGGGCCGAGGTCGATGCAAACGCGCATCGACCGCCGCTTTAGCGCAAAACTCAGGACGCGGGCATCAGGCTCTTGAAGAGCGCGTGCAGGGCATCGTGGGCATTTTTGAGAGCCGCTTGCACATCGCCTTTCTTGTCAGCACAGCTGGCCTCAATGGCCTGGGTCTTCTGCACGAGGCCATCGGCGGCGCTGGCGTAGGCGGCAGCGGAAGCGCCCTCTGCCTTGTGCGCTTTAACGGCAAGGGCCAGCTTTTGCCAGTTTGCTACCTCGGCACAGGCGCTTTGTTTGCGCTGGGCATCGTCTTCCATGTGCCACACGGCAGCGAAGGCGTTGTGATAGTTCTGCACCGGAGCTGGCATGTTGCCCATGGCGTGATGCGCTTCCATCTGCTCAGGCGACATCTCCCCGCCGCCCATGCCGTGATGGCCCTCCATGCCGTGGCCTTCCATGCCGTGGCCTTCCATACCGTGATGACCCTCCATGCCCTGACCGCCCATGCCATGGTGTGGATCCATGCCGTGAGCGCCCATGCCATCGACGGGAGGATGGCCTTCGGGCAGACCGCGCTTGCAAGGACAGCCCTTCTTGCCGTGCTTGCCGTGCTTGCCTGCCTTGCCGTGCTTGCCTGCCTTACCAGGTGCATTGTGGTGATACACGTGCACGGTGCAGGCGGAGGCCAAAAGAGATGCGCTAAAGAAAATGGAAATCGAAAGTTTGCTCATTGCGGTACCTGTGGGTAGCAGAGCAAATCTCCTGCCCGCGCACCAGTGCACGATCCCGCATTATTGACGCTCAGGAAGAGGCTTGCCTACTATCCAGCTCCGGCTATGCAAGGCGACGAAGAATCCATCGCGGAGCGCATTGCCAGGGTGCAATCGGAGATCGCCGAAGCGGCCCGCGCATCCGGACGGGCGGCACACGAGATCCTGCTCTTGGCTGTCAGCAAGAAACAGCCCGCCGAGCGCGTGCAGGCCGCCTATGACGCCGGTTTGCGCGATTTTGGCGAGAACTACGTGCAAGGCCTCGAAGAGCACGCCTCGGCCCTGCCCGCCGACATCCGATGGCACTTCATCGGCCACCTGCAGAGCAACAAAGCAAAACGCCTCGGCACGATTCACCTGATCCACAGTGTCGATTCGGCGAAGCTGGCCAGGTTGCTCGGCGAAGCTGCCCTGGCCGAAGCGCGCACGATGGGCTGTCTACTCAATGTCAACATCTCAAGCGAGAGCAGTAAGTCGGGCCTGCCTGCTAACGCCGTCGCGCGAGTCGTCGACGAGTGCGCAGGCCTGCCCGGCATCCGCATCGAGGGCCTGATGTGCATCCCCAGCCCAAACGAGGAGCCTCGGCGAGCCTTTGCCCGCCTGCGCGAGCTGCGCGAGGCATGCGCACAGAGCAGCGGCTTGCCCCTTGCCGAGCTGTCGATGGGCATGAGCGATTCCTATCGCGAGGCGATTGCCGAAGGCTCGACGATCGTGCGCGTCGGCACGGCGATCTTTGGGGAGCGCGCATAGCGCGCATTCGACTCTTCGTAGACACCTCGCAAAAAAAACGGGGGCCCGACACTTCGCGGAATTCTTGCGGTCGACGCTGCGTTGGGTCATAGCTACCTATGCTCGCAGTCGACCAGCGAAGTGGTTTCGCCTTCCTACTCCTCGCGCTCCTCCCCGCAGCCGCGGCATGCGGAGGGGTCAGCAAGCCGGCGCCCGCGAGCGCCGTGGCGACAGAGCAAGGAGCTTGCCCGGAGCCGACGACGAGTGCAACGACGGCTACGAGCACCGAGGCCGTGCCTCCCACCGAGCTAGAAGCCAAGTTGGTGCTCGAGGCCGTGGCCTTTGCCGACATGCCAGGCTGGCAAGACGACACCCTTGGCGACGCCCTGCCCGCCCTGCGCAAGTCGTGCGCGCGCTTGGCCAAGAAGAAGGATGACGCTCTGGTCGGCTTCGATGAAATCGGTGGCAAGGTCAAAGACTGGCAAGCGGCCTGTGCAGCAGCTGTTAAGGTCGACGTCAAAGATCACGCCGCCGCCAGAGCCTTCTTCGAAGCAGAGTTCAATCCCTTCCTGGCCAAGAATAACGACGACGCGGAAGGTCGCTTCACGGGCTACTACGAGGCCTCCTTGCACGGTTCGCGCAAACGCAAGGGACGCTTTCAAACCCCGCTCTACAAAGTGCCCAAGGACCTGGTCATGGTCAACATGCGCAACTTCTCCGACAAACCAAGTCCGCGTCGCATCGCCGGTCGCGTGGTTGGCAATTACCTGCAGCCCTACCTCACCCGCAAAGAAATTCGCTTGGGCGCGCTGCGTGGCAAGAAACTCGAGCTGGTCTGGATCGACGATCCGGTCGACGGCTTCTTCACGCAGATTCAAGGATCCGGCGTGGTCGAGCTCGACGATGGCCATGAGATGCGCATCGGCTATGGCGGGCAAAACGGCCACAACTACGTAGCCATCGGTCGCGAGTTGGTCCGGGATGGTCACATCACCAGCGAAGAGATGAGCATGCAGGCGATTCGCAAGTGGCTGGCCGACAACCCTGACAAGGCCGAGGAGATGATGGATCGCAATCAGGCTTATGTCTTCTTCACCGAGCTGTCGAACACGGGCGCCGTCGGCTCGCAAAACGTCGTGCTCACCCCCGAGCGATCGGCGGCCATCGATCGCGAGTTCATTCCGCAGAGCGCTCCGCTCTTCATCGACACCGTGGTGCCGAGCGAAGACGGCAGCACCGAAGTGCCCTTTCACCAGTTGGTCATCGCCCAGGACAGTGGCGGCGCGATTCGCGGCCCCGTGCGGGCCGACATCTTTTGGGGTCACGGTGCGCGCGCCGACGCCATTGCCGGCCGACTCAAGAGCAAAGGCCGCTACTTTCTCTTGTTGCCCAAGTCGGTCTCGGCCTCCAAGCCCTGAAGCTTGTAGAATGGAATTCCGTGGCCGGTGCAGGCCGATCGCGCATTCCTGTCGCGAGGCCATGGCAAAGAGAGCAGCTCATCGGGCGACCCGGAGAGCACAGGCCTGTTACGATGCGCTTCGTGGCTGCACGACTTCTCGCCCAACCCGCGCGTTGCCTCTTGTGGGGACTGTCGATCGGCACGATGGCCTGCGGGCCAAGCTATCAACCCGAGCCGAGCCCGAAACAGCCTGCACAGCAAGAGGCGCCCCGAGAGCCCGCTCGTTTCGACGACACCGAGCCGATGGCCCGCACCCCGGTTCCCTCCGACGGCCCGCTGGTGCAGCGTCAACCTGCTTCCGGCACGCAGCCAAGGCCTGATGCTACCGGCGTTCGCGAGACGCCGAGTGCAAGCGCCCTCGATGCGCGCTTTCAAGCCATCCTCGATCGCCACAATGCTCATCGCGCCGAGCACTGCGCTGCGCCCCTGCGCTGGTCCAGCGAATTGCAGGCGCATGCGCAAGACTGGGCCAATCAACTGCGCGACGCCGGTTGCGCCTTCGAGCACCGCCCCAACAACCGCTTTGGTGAGAACCTGAGCTTCTTTGCGCCGGTCGGCAGCCGCAGCCCAGAGGACATCGCCACCGGTTGGTACAGCGAGGTCTCGCAGTACGACTTTGGCCGTGGCGACTTCGACTTTCACACCGGTCACTTCACGCAGCTGGTCTGGCGCGATACCCAAGCAATTGGCTGTGGTCTCAGTCGCTGCAATGGCGGAGAAATCTGGGTCTGCAACTACGACCCGCCAGGCAACATGATCGGTTCCTTTCGGTCGCAGGTTCTGCCTGCGAGTTGCCGCAAATAGCTATCGTCACATCTTAGGAGCAAGCACATGAAACACCTCATCGCAGCATTCGCCATTCTCACGTGCAGCGTCGCGTGCGGCGGCGGATCTGGAAATTCCCAGCTCAAGCGACGGGTCACCTACGAGCACCTGGCGCCTTTGCCAGCCGAGCAGCGCGGCCATGAACTCGAGGTCTACAAAGACGTCTTCATGGCCAGCTGGCAGCTGGAATACACCAAGGGACTCATCGCCGGTGCCGAGCTCGAAATCAAGATCGCCAAGAACGATCTAGCCAGCGCCAAGATCAGCGCCAAATCGGCGGGCATCGAGATGAAGGCCGCCGACGAGAGCGGCGAGCTCAATCGCACCAGCGAAGCCACTCGTGGCGAGCAAGTCGCCCGCCTCGAGATCGACATGAACAAGGTAAAGCTCGATCGAGCCAAGACCAATCTCACCTATCTCAAAAAGCGCCTGTCCTATGAGGAGCGCATGCACCGCAGTCGCGAAGCCGAGCTCGAGAGTGTGAAAGCTGACAGCCTGAAAGGTGCCGGCATCAAGCCGCCAGGCTTTGAAGCCAGCAAGTACAAGGCGCAATTCAAGGATCGCCAGTCGCAGGCCAAAGCCAGCGAAGCGGAAGTTAACGACCTGCAAAAGCAGGTGGCCGCGCTCGACGCCAAGTTGGCCGCCGCCAAGCAAGCCGTCGAGCTCACCAAAGCGGGCGGGAAAGCACAGCCCGAAGAAGCAGTAACGCCGACCGAGCCCATCGAGCCTCTCGAGCCCATCGAGCCGGTCGTGCCTGATGAGTCCGCGCAACCCGAGAATCCTGAGGCTGCCACGCCAGACGCGAGCAGTTCTCCCGCGACGGCGCCCGCGAGCAAGCCCGCCCCCGCACCCACAGCCGGCAGCGCGCCAACCCCTCTTACCCCAGCACCGAAGGGCAACTAGACATGCGCAAAACGATGTCTCTCCATTCACAACGCATTTCCCTCGCCGCTCTGGTGTTGCTGATGTCGGCAAGTGCCCTCATGGCCTGTGGCGGCAAGGATGCCCCGACGATCAAGTATCGTCTCGACATGTCGACGATCTCGCAGACCCCCGCGGAAGAACGCGAGACGGTCGCCGATGCCTACAGCCTCGCCTATCAGGCGCAACTTGAGCGTGCCCACACCGAGTGGGAACTCAAAGACACCAAGTACGCCCTGCAGATTGCCAAGGCACGACAGGATCAGCGCAAGCACGAAGAGCGTATTGCCAAATTGGAAGGCAAGCGCAGCGAGATGGCGTTCATGGCTAGCCTGGCCGACAACGCGCTCAAACTGCTCAATGGTATGAAGAAACAGACCATCGCTCAAAAGGGCGAGATTCGTTACCTCAAGGCCCAGCGCAAGTTCTTGCGTAAGCAGCTTGCCTACAACGATGCCCAAATTCTCGCGACGGAAGCTGCCTTCGAGCTCGCCAAAGCCAAGCTTTGCAAACAGCGAGGCACCATGCCAAAGGGCTTCAATCTCGACAAATTCGTCAGCCAAGATCGCTCCTTCAAAGCGCGAGCGAGCAAGCGCCAACAAAGCGCCAAGGCATCGCAGGCCAACGCCATCGCTCTGGAAAAAGCCTGGAAGAATGCCAGCAAGTGAGCAAGTACGGGTGCCTGAAACCCGGCTAGCTGCGTATACTTAAGCTCTATGGCAGACGAGGGGCTGGGCGCGAGTATCCAGCTTGGCGAGTACATTCTTGGGGAGCTCCTCGCCGCCGGCGGTATGGCGGAGATCTATCACGCGACCTGCTCCAATGCCGGTCGCTTCCGCAAGCCGATCGTGCTCAAGCGCATGCACGAGCACCTGGCTCGCGATCGCGAGTTCGTGACCATGTTCGTCGACGAAGCGCGCATCTCGACGCGCCTCGATCATCCCAACATCGTCCAGCTCTATGATTTCCAAGCCACCTCCGATGGCCTGTACATCATTCTCGAATATGTAGACGGGCCCGATCTGCTCTCGCTCCTCAAAGGTGGCGCGCGCAGGCGAACAGCGATGCCCGCCGAGATTGCCGTCTACATCCTGTGCCACGTGCTCGAAGCCCTCGACTATGCGCACAGTGTCGAACTCAGCGGTCGCAACATGGGCGTGGTCCATCGCGATGTCTCGCCTGGCAACGTGCTCATCAGCCGACAGGGCCACGTCAAGCTCGCCGACTTCGGTATTGCGCGCGCAAACGATCGCCAGCGCGAGACCGCAACCGGCACGCTCAAGGGCAAGTACGGCTATATGTCGCCCGAGCAAGTCGAGGCCAAACATCTCGATGGTCGCTCTGATGTGTTTGCCGCCGCCATCGTGCTCTCCGAGCTCTTGATGTCCAAGCGACTCTTTGCCGCGCCAAACCAGCTCGATGTTCTGCTGATGGTGCGCAGCGCTGACCTTTCTCGCCTGCACCAAAACGCCAGCCACATCGATCCCGAGCTACTGGCCATCATCGTCAAAGCCTTGCAGCGTGATCGCGTGGATCGCTACGCCAGTGCCGGTGACTTTCGCGATGCCCTAGCGGACTGGCTGTCTAGGGGAACCACGCGCATGAGCGCGCAAGTGCTCAAGGGCTACATCGAGGAGCTGGAGAGCGGCGGTTTCATCAAGCGTGCGACGCGTGGCGAAGGCCCCAACTCGATCACGATCAGCGGCACCAACACCCAGGCCGCCTCGCAAGGCGCGCAGCAAGCAGCGCAGCTCGGGCGACAGATCTTCGACCTCGGCACGATGGTGACCGATCAGATGGACATGACCCTGGGCGCGGCTGGCGTGACCGTCATCAGCAGTCGACCCGAGGCCCTGCGCAACATCGACGATCAGCCGCTTTCCAAACCTGTGCATACGCAAGAGGCCCTGCGCCTCGGTCGTGGCGAGCTTGGCACCCTCATGCCGATGGATCTCATTGGCGGCATCGCCAGCAGCAAGCGCTCTGGTCTGCTGACGCTCGACCGCGATACCGTGATGAAAGAGGTCTACTTCGTCGATGGCCATCCCATCTTCGTGGCCTCCAACGATCCGCAGGAGCGTTTCGGCCAGTTCCTGCTCTTGCGCGGGCTCTTGACCGAACGACAACTGGACAAAGCCATCGCCACCATGCCGCACTTCGGTGGCCGCCTCGGCCAGGCCCTCGTGGGTCTAAAGCTCTTGCGTCCCGTCGACGCAGTGCAGTTACTCACCGAGCAAGTCAGAGAAAAACTCTTACGCTGTTGTTGTTGGGAAGAGGGGCGCTTCGTGTGGCAGGAGGGCGCAACCAACCCCCATGAGATCGTGCCCCTGCACCTGAGCAGTTTTCGCATCGTCGCGCGCGGTGTTCAGCTCCTGCCCGAAGAACAGCTGTCCAACTGGTCGCAGGCACACCTGGAGTCGCGCCCGAATCTGGCCGCCATGGCCCCCTACGAGGAGTATGGCTTTGGTCCCTCGCTGAGCAAGCGACTCGAGTCTCTCGATGGCACGCGCAGCGTCGGCGAGGTCGTGAGTTCGGTCTCGGGCAAGGGCACCCGGGTCTTGTCGGCGGCCGTCTACGCGCTGATGGCCTGCGCGAAGGTCTAGTTACACGCAGACCACGCAATCGCTGCCAAGGCTGCGGCCGAGGGCGCGCCGGGTGAGGTCTTCGGCCATGCGCATGGCCTCGACACCACGGTGCAAGCGGAAGGGATTGGCGCGCGGCAGGTCTTGCATCTGCAAGCTCATCATGTGCTCGCGCTTGGGAATCTTCAGCGATGCGCTGCCCGCTCGCCGCCAGGGAGAGCGCGAACCGAGGTGGTGATAGAAGACGCGCTCCTGGCTGTGCATGCCGAGCAGGCCAGGTCGGTCGGCGATGCCACCATCGGAGAGCAAGCGACCTTCGCGACGCACCGGATGAAAGAGGACCGGCAAGGCACAGGAGGCCTGCATGGCGCTGGCCAGATCGCCGCTCTCGACGACGCTGGTCGTGCGCGAGCCGAGATCGAAGACCGAGAGACTAACGGGCACGCGACACTCTTCGAAGCGCTGCACCGGCAAGAGCTCGTCGAGCTTCTTGCGAAAGAGCTCACCGCGCAAAAGGCCTAGACCAGGTGCGGGATCCCAGAAGTCAGCGCGGCGCACCTTAATGAGCTCGCGCTTGATCTCGCTGGCCGCAAGTCCCGCAGCATAAAAGCCCGCCACCAGCGCGCCGGCGCTCGACCCCGAGAGACGGGTTGGCCGCAGTCCCTCGGCCTCAAGGGCAACGAGCATGCCGGTATGGGCAAAGAAGCCGAAGAAGCCCGATGACATGCCCAGGGCAAAAGGCTTCGCCTGCAGCCACTCGCCTAGCGTTTGCTTGCTCATGCCACTAGGTAGCACGAACCCGTCAGCCGAACACGAAGCCCGAGCCTGCCAGCGAGGAACGCTAGTCGTCTCCGCGGCTTCCCCGGGACTTCTTCACATCCGAGCGGCGCTTCTTGCCCTCGAGTCTGCGCTTGACGGAGGCCTTGGTCGGCTTGGTCGCGCGGCGCTTCTTGGGCCGCACCAGGGCTTGCCGCACCTGCTCGGCGAGCTTGCGGCGAGCCTCCTCGCGGTTGCGAAGCTGGGTGCGGAACTCCTCACAGGTGACGATGAGCTCGCCGGCCTCCGTGAGCTTGTTGGCGAGTCGGCGCAAAAGGTAGCTACGATCTGTAGCGCCGAGCGCGACACTTTCGGCGGGCGCCCAACGAAGCTCAACCTTGGTACTCACTTTGTTGACGTTCTGGCCGCCAGGACCTGTGGAGCGCGCGAAGGATTCCTGCACTTCACTGGCGGGAATCAACAGCCCTGCCTGCACTCGGATGTCTCTCATGTTCGCCACGACCAGCCTTCGCCGCGTGCGCCATTGGGCCAGCGAATCACGGTGCCGAGCTGTCATACCAGATTTGCCGCCCGCCCGTCCAAAACAAGAAGTAGCCGAAGAAATGCCTCAGGAAGCGGCTAGGATGCCATCGCGCTCATCCTCTCTTTGCACTCGAGACCAGCCGGAGACACGCCATGTTCCACATCAAGACGCAACGACTCTTCCCCTGCTTCGCCTTCGCTCTCGCCGCGTGCGGTGCCACAGGCACGATGGATGGCGATGGCAATGGACAGGCGGCCGACAGTGGAGCCGTCGGCCGAGCGGATGCCAACAACAACCTCAACTTCACTGATGCGTCGTGCGGCGCGCAGACCGAGGAGATTCCCCTCGTCGAGATCAACGATCCGCCCGACCTGCTCATCGTCCTCGACAAGAGCGGCTCGATGGATACGCCTCCTGGCTTTCCCTTCCCCTTCTCACCGACCAAGTGGGACATCATGGAAGACGCGCTCAACTCGATCACCTCGACGTACAACAACAACATTCGCTTCGGCCTCTCGGTCTTTCCAAACGGCGGTCCCAATCTGTGCGGCGTGCTGAGCGGTGCCGATGTGCCCGTCGATCTGGGGCAGGCTCCCGCTATTAGCTCGTGGCTCGCAGGCAACTCGCCAAACGGCAACACGCCCGCGCACCTTGCTCTGCAAAACGCATCGAGCATCTACGCTGGCCTGCCCGCCAACCCCGCCGGTCAGTACGTACTCTTTGCGACCGATGGCGTTCCCAACTGTGGCGGCACGCCTCCCGTCCCCGATCAGGGAACCGGTACCGAGACCGTAGCCGCTGTGCAGGCCTTGGCCGCGCAGGGCGTCAACACCTTCGTGCTCGGCTTCGGTGATGTTCTGGGTCTCGATCCCGGCGTGCTCAACGATGCCGCGCAAGCGGGCGGAGAAGCAAAGCCTGGCGGACCTCCCTACTACTACGCCGCCAACGACGCCAACAGCCTGCAGACCGCGCTCATGCAGATCGCTGGCGGCATCATCTTGCCTTCGTGCTCCTTCACGGTCTCGGCCACGCCTCCGGATCCCAACCTGGTCACCGTGACGGTCAACGGCACGCCCATTCCTCGCGACCCGGGCCACAACAACGGTTGGGACTACCATCCCGATGCCAGCACGATCACCTTCTTCGGCATGGCCTGCGAGCAAGTGCAAACCGGAAATACCGAGGTGAGCTTCGTTTTCGGCTGTCCCGGCCCGACGATCGAATAGCACCCGCCACGGCAAGCGCTGCACGCGCGGCCCAGAAAGCCGCCCAGAAGGCGTATAGTGCGGCGCAGCCATGACGGTTTCTGAAGAGCAACTACGAGCGCTAGACCAGCTGATGCGGCTGGCGCCTCACAATGCCTTCCTCGGCATGCATCTCACGCGGGTCGACGAGGGCTTCCTGATCACCGAGCTGCCCTATCGCGAGGATCTGGTCGGCAACCCGGAGAGCGGGGCCCTGCACGGCGGTGTGGTCACCACCATGCTCGACGCCTCCTGCGGCCTGTCTGTGATGGTCGCGCTTGGCCGCCTCACGCGCATTGCCACTCTCGATCTGCGCATCGACTATCTCAAGCCGACGCGCGCCAAGCAGACCCTGTACAACCGCTCCCACTGCTACAAGCTCACCAAGCAGGTCGCCTTCGTGCAAGGCACGGCGTACCACCTGGGCGAGGACGGCGAGATCGATGAAGTCGCCAGAGCTACCGGAACCTTCATGGTGCTGAGCGCTCGCTCCTCGGGGAGGGTGGCATGAGCACTCTCGACTGCATCCGACAGGCCCGCGAGCTGGCCAACCCGCAGCTTTTGGTCGATCGCATTCCCTACGCCAAGCAGATGGGCATCAGCATGTCCTTGCAGGACAAGACCCTCGTCGGGCAGATGGATTTTTCCCAACACCTGATCGGCGACATCGGCGTTGGCGCACTGCACGGCGGCACCATCGGGGCGCTTTTGGAATCGACCGCCATCTTCACCCTTCTTTGGGAAGTTGAAGAGACGCAGATGCCCAAGACGATCAATCTCACCGTCGAGTATCTGCGCTCTGGGCGTCCCAAGACCACCTATGCCAGTGCCGAGATCACCCGCCACGGTCGTCGAGTCGCCAACGTGCGCGCCACGGCCTGGCAGGATGATCCTACCAAGCCCATCGCGGCGGCCTACGCGCACTTTCTCTTGGTGCCTGCTCTGCCATGATGAATCCCGAGGTGGACTTTGGTCGCATCGATATCGATGGC
>JAHEAK010000625.1 GCA_024642805.1 Kofleriaceae bacterium
TAATGCCGATCGTCGGTGTCATCGTTGGTCTGGTGACCAACTGGCTGGCCATCCAGATGATCTTTCGGCCCCAGGAGCCAACCAAGTTCTTCGGCTTCTTCACCTATCAAGGTCTGTTTGCCAAGCGCCAGAAGGACATTGCTCGCGACTACGGTCTAACGGCGGAAGAGGAAATCCTAACGCCCAAGATCTTGATAGATGCTCTCAGCCAGGGTGACAAGGCCGCGGCCCTCACCAACTCGATCGTCGGGACGGTCACCGATCGCATCCGCGCCGAGGTCGACAAGTTTCGACCCATGATCCCGATGGAGATCACCGAGGACATGCTCCTCAAGGCCCAGGAGATTGTCACGGCTCGTTTGATCCTCAACGCTCCCAAAGCGATGCCGGAGCTCGAGGACTACCTCAAAGACAAGATGGACGTGCGCAACACGGTCGAAGACAAGCTCGGCAACATGCCCAAAGACGACTTTGAGCGCGTCTTGCGCGGCATCTTCGAAGAGGACGAGTTGACCCTCATCGTCGTGGGCGGTGTGCTGGGCGGCGCCGTGGGACTCTTGCAGGGCGTACTGGTCACCAGCCTCTAACGAGCAGGCTGGACAGGGCAGGGCCTGCGGCTCATTGCGAGCCAGGGCCGGGCGGCGGCGCGCTACTGGCGCCTGCGATCGAGGATCGCTACTGGTCTCGATCGCGCCGTGCGCCCATTTCCTGGGCCATGGCCACTTCGTCCTCCGCCGAGCAGTGGCGGGCGATGGCAGGCAAAAGCTGACGGTCTTCGCGGGCGATGTGATCGAGGTAGGCGGCGCTCAAGGACTTGCACACGCGCTGCAGGCGAGCGTGGGTGGCGGCTGCGGATTTCGCCTCGCCCCGGGTCTCGACCAGCTGGGCGAGCTTGTCGACCAGTTTGCGTTGGCTGATGTGATCATCGCTGAGGCGTTGCAAGAGCGGTCGCAGGGTCGGATGCGAGCGCAGGCGCGGAAAGACCGAGAGCTCTTCGTCTTCTTCGTGGCGCAGCACGGAGCGGTTGAGGTAGTCGACCAGGTCCGCAATGGCGGCCCAGTTCTCTTCGACCTGCCGACCAGTGACGATGGCGTCCACGAAGCTCTTGAGCTCTTCGAGGCGCTCTTCGAGGCGCCGATGACTGTGCTCGAGACGTTCGACTGGTGCCTTGTTCGCTCGGTTCTTTGATTTGCCGCCCACGGCCGGAGACTAACAGCCAGGGCAGCGAGCAGCGAGCGCTTTTGGTACCAGCCTAGGGCAGGGGCTGCAGCACGACGTCCTGCTCACGCTCTTTGCCCTGGTTGACCAGTTTGAGCTTCACGACCTCGCCCACCTCGTGCTCATCGAGTCCACGAAAGAGGTCGGTCGAGTTGGTTACGGGCACGCCATTGATACCAACGATGACGTCTCCGATGATCCAGCGGCCACCCTGGCCGGGTTGTACGCCTGTCATGCCCGCCTTGCCCGCGGCGCTCTCAGGTGGAACCTCCCACACGATGACGCCGGGGACGCCGACGCGGCTGGCCAGCTGATCGGTGCCAATCTGTACACCAAGCCCAGGTCGTGTGACGGCGCCGAAGGCCACCAGCTGCGGAACGATGCGATTGACGGTGTCGACGGGCACCGCGAAGCCGATGCCGGCGTAGGCCCCGGAGGTGCTGTAGATGGCGGTGTTGATGCCGATGAGTCGACCCGCACTGTCGAGGAGTGGGCCGCCACTGTTGCCGGGGTTGATGGCCGCGTCAGTCTGAATCACGCCCTGAATGGGGCGCTGCGTGACACTCTGAATCTCTCGGCCCAGACCGCTGATGACGCCAGTCGTGAGAGTCTGATCGAGGCCAAAGGGATTGCCGATGGCATAGACCTTCTGGCCGACCTGTAGATTGCTGGAAGAACCAAGGGCTAGTGGGCGCAAGGTTTCGCTCGGCGCTTCGATCTTGAGCACCGCAAGATCTTTGTCGGGGGCGCGGCCAACAATTTCCGCGCGCCAAACGGTGTTGTCAGAGAGGGTCACTTCCGCGCCGGCGCCATCCTTGATGACGTGGTAGTTGGTGACGATGTGGCCCTCGCTGTCCCAGATGAAACCGGTGCCCGTGCCTTGGGGAATCTCGGTGACGTTGAGGCTTAGGCGCGAGCGACGCAGAGCCAGGCTGGTAACGTGCACGACGGAAGGCGAGGCTTCGCTGAAGAGATCAATCTGGCTTTGCTCGTCGCTCGCCAGATCACCTCTAGCCACGATCGCGCGCGGCTCCGGCTGTTGGCTGTGCACGTGGGCCGGCTCCAGGGCCGGTCGCTGTCGAAACATCACATAGAAGAGGGCGACAGCCATGAGCAGGAGGAGCACTGCCATGAGGCGCACCAGCGGCGATTCCGCTGCCGCGTTGCGCGCACGAGATTCAGAGTTGGCGAGATTCATTTCCGGGATCCACATGAGCTTACCTGAGCGCAACCGAGCTGGGCGCGCGCAAATTCCCGCTTTGGCCAGCGAGGGGGACAGCCTCCGGCGCGGCCCCGGAGCCTGTGATCCCACGCAAAATTGCCGACCCGCAGCCCACAAAGACGCCTTCGGCCGCTTCCAGAACTTCGGGCCTTGTCTATTCTTGGGCCTCGAACACATCTGTATCTTGGGAGAAACGCATGACGCAGCGATGGGGATGCCTGCTGGTAGCAGGATTGTTGATGATGGTACCGCGTATGGCCGAGGCCTTCTGCGGCTTCTATGTCGCGGGGGCTGACTCGAAGCTGTACAACAACGCCACGCAGGTCGTGATGATGCGGGCCGGCAAGACCACGGTCTTGTCGATGCAGAATAACTACAAGGGACCGCCAAACGACTTCGCCATGGTCGTGCCTGTCCCCGAAGTTCTCAGCGAGGACAACGTCAAGATCCTGTCACCGGAGGTCTTCGAGAGGGTCGATCGCCTGGCTGCACCGCGCCTGGTTGAGTACTGGGAGCAGGATCCATGCTCACCCTGGGCGCATGGCGACATGGATCGCATGACGATGGGGGGAAATGCCGCCCCACGCGGCGCGGCCCCCGCCCGCGAGCTGAGCAAGGACCTGGGCGTGACGGTCGAGGCACAGTTCGAGGTCGGCGAGTACCAGGTCGTCGTACTGAGCGCGAAGTTCTCGGCCGGTCTCGAGACCTGGTTGCATCAGGAAAAGTATGTGATTCCCGAGGGTGCTGAGAAGTACCTGCGTCCCTACGTCGAGGGTGGATCGAAGTTCTTCGTGGCCAAGGTCAATGCCGCCAAGGTCAAGTTCAAAGATGGCCAGGCGATGCTCTCGCCGCTGCGCTTTCACTACCAGAGCGATTCCTTTTCGCTGCCGGTCCGCCTTGGCCTGATGAACTCTTCTGGCAAGCAGGACCTCATCGTGCACATCTTGGCCGAGGACCAGCGCTATCAGTTGGCCAACTATCCCAACGTGACGATTCCCACCAACCTGAGCGTCTCAGAGGACGTGCGTGGACGTTTTGGCGAGTTCTACGCGGCGCTCTTCGACAGCACCCTCGAGAAAAATCCCAAGGCCATCGTTACCGAGTACTCGTGGTCGGCGGCCAGTTGCGATCCTTGTCCGTCGCCACCTTTGTCGATGACGGGT
>JAHEAK010000067.1:0-4730 GCA_024642805.1 Kofleriaceae bacterium
GCATTGGCTTCGTCTTTCAATTTCATCACTTGATCAACGCCCTCACGGCGCTGGAAAACGTCATGTCGCCGCTCTTCATTCGCGAGGGCAAAACCAGAGACCAGCACAAAAGGCTCGCACTCGAAGCCTTGGACATGGTCGGTCTCGCGGATCGAGCCAATGCCTCACCCAGCAAGCTCTCTGGCGGCCAACAACAGCGGGTCGCGATCGCCAGGGCGCTTGTGGGCAAGCCCGCCCTGGTCCTGGCTGACGAGCCGACCGGAAACCTAGACACCGCCACCTCCAACACCGTCTTCGATCTCTTGCGACGACTCAATAGCGAGCTCAACACGGCATTCATCATCGTGACACACGATCAGCGCATTGCCGAGCAGAGCAGGCGAATCGTCGAATTGGTCGATGGTCGCGTCGTTCGCGACGAAGCCATTGCGCACGCCGGCTAACTCGCTTCGTCATCGCACCCCAGCTGTGAATGGCATCGACAGGCATGCCTTGGCCCGCTATCGTCCTGGCCGTGAGCGATCTATTTCAAGACAAAGCCGAAGAGTGGGACAAGCTGCCGGTATTGGGCAAGCTCTCCGCTGGGGTTGGTGCCGCCCTGCTCGACAAGCTGGACCTGCGACCCGACCTGCGCGTGATGGACTTTGGCGCAGGCACCGGTCTCATCTGCGCGCAGCTTGCTCCCTTCGTCAAGACGATCTACGCCGTCGACATTTCCGAGTCGATGCTCGAGCAGCTCAGCAAGAAACCCGAACTAAAGGGCAAGGTCGTCACCTTCTGTCAGAACATTCTCGATGCTCCGCTAGATGAGCCCGTCGATCTCATTGTCAGCGCCATGGCTCTGCATCATGTCGAAGACACCAAGCAGCTCTTCAAGGTCTTTGCGGCGCATCTGCCAAGTGGCGGGCGCATTGCGCTAGCCGACCTCGACAGCGAAGATGGCAGCTTTCATCCGGCCGACATCGAGGGCGTCTACCACTCGGGCTTCGATCGAGAAGCCCTGCGTGGCCTTTTGAGCGCGAGCGGCTTCGAGGACGTCCAGTTCACCACCGCCATCGATCTTGAGAAGAACGACAAGGTCTATCCGATCTTCCTGGTCACGGCGCGCAAACGCTAGCGAGCCAAGGAATTCGGTTCGGGCCTTCGATGCGGGCCCTCGACGCGGGGCTTCGACGCAGGGCTTCGATGCTGGGCTGCGACGCTGGGCTTCGATGCTGGGCTGCGATGCGAGGGCTTCGACGCAGGGGCCTTCCGAGGGCCCCAAGGGGGCCTGGCGGGTGGAGTCTGCTGTCGACCAGCGCCAACAAGAGCTTGGTTTTCATGAGTATCCATCCTGGAATGGTGCGTGCATATCGTACCTGTGCCCCCCACCAGGAAATTCACATGACTCGACTTCTCCCCACCGCTCTCCTACTTCTGCAATTCACTCTCGGCGCATGTGCTGCGGAAGAGGACACACTCACTCCGCAAGTTGGCAGTCCGCAAGGTAGCGACAAGGCCGATGAGCAAGGCGCCACCCGTATGGATTCCATTCCGATCTTCTTGGAGCCCGGAGAATCCTTTGGCACCGATATCGTCTTCAATGCGGTTGCCAGCATGTGGATCGAGGGCGCGCCGCGCACAGCCACAGTAGAGCTCCAGCTTGGTGATCGCTCGAGAAGCGGCGTGCGGCCTATGCTGCGCAGTGACAAAGACGAAGGCCGGCTGGCTTTGCAGGTGACCAATCGAGGTGACGAGGCCATCGAAGTTACTATCGAAGGTGTCGCTCTCAATCCTCTCTTGCTGACCACTCGAAACTGTCTGGCGTGCCACACCGAGACCAAGAAGTTGGTCGGCCCGAGCTTCCACGAGATTGCCCTCAAGTACGCGGGCAACGAGAGCGCCGAGAGACGCTTGACCCAGACGCTGGGCCTGGGAACTGTCGGTCAATTTGGGCAAATCCCCATGCCGCCCATGGAGCTGCGACAAAGCGAGCGCGAGGACGTGATTCGCTATGTGCTTGGCACCAAATAGGGCCAACAAGCGCGGGGTCACAGCGGGCAGCTGGAGACGCCTCGATGCGCGCCTCCACCCGCTCCGCGCCTGCGATAGCGCGCAAAGCCTGCATGAGGGGAGTTTCGACTTGCTCCCCCTGCCCCCGCACAATAAATAGTGGCCCATGTCTTTCGTCGTTGCGGCCCTGTACCACTTTGCTGACTTGCCTGATCCGGCCGGCCTGGTCGTTGATCTGCAGGCTCGTTGTCAAGCGGCCCAGGTGCAAGGCACCTTGCTGGTCGCAAGCGAAGGGGTCAACGGCACCATCGCCGGAAGTCGTGAGAGCATCGACGCCACCTTGCACTACTTGCGCAGCGTGCCCGGCTTGGAACAACTCGAGCACAAAGAGTCCTTCTGCGACACGGCACCCTTTCTTCGACTCAAGGTCAAGCAGCGCGCCGAAATCGTCACGATGGGTGTCGACACAGTGCGCCCGGCGGATCGAGTGGGAACCTACGTCGAGCCTGAGGACTGGAACGAGCTCATTGCGCAAGACGACGTCGTGCTCATCGACACGCGCAACGATTTCGAAGTGCGCGTCGGCAGCTTTGAAGGAGCCATCAATCCCAACACGGTGTCCTTCTCAGAGTTCCCCGCGTACGTCGCCTCCAACCTGCCACCGAGCAAGCACAAGCGTGTCGCCATGTTTTGCACTGGTGGCATTCGATGCGAGAAGGCCAGCTCCCACCTTTTGGACCAGGGCTACGAGGAGGTCTATCACCTCAAAGGTGGCATCCTTCGCTACCTCGAGAAGATTCCGGCCGCCCACAGCAAGTGGCGAGGGGAGTGCTTCGTCTTCGACAGGCGCGTGAGTGTTGTGCACGGACTGGGCGTAGGAAGTTATGAGCTCTGTCATGGCTGCCAAAGCCCACTCTCGCCAGAGCAACGAGCGCATCCACTCTTTGTCCAGGGCGTGGCATGCGAGTACTGCGCCGAGACTCTCAGCAGCGAGCGACGCAAGGCTCTGGAGATGCGCCTGCAGCAAATCCACTTGGCCTCGGAACGGGGCGAGGACCACCTCGGCGTTGACGAGGAAGAACTGCGCCGACGCCGCCAGGTCAAGGAGCAGGCCAAGGAGCAGCTTAAAGAGCAGGCCAGGCGCGATCGGTTGGCTCGCGATTCACGGAGCGAGCCCTCGGTCTGAGGACTGTTCTCGATTCGAGCACCAGGGGCGAGGCCCTGTGCTAGGATCGACGAGGTGAGCCTGCTGCACTGGCTGCTGCGTTCGGGGGTCGTCATCGGCGGACTGAGCGTGAGCGCCTGCTCCTTGCTCTTCACGGTGGGACAAGAGCAGGACATTAGCGACGCGGGCGATGCCGATGCTTTCACGGGCCCCAACCTCATCGTTGGCGTGTCGGCCGTGTGGAATAGCAGTTGCGTGGTCGACAAGCGAGGTGGTGCGTATTGCTGGGGCGCCAATGGCGACGGCCAGACTGGAACCGAGACCATGGAGGTCGGTGTGCCATCGCCCGTTGGTCCGGTCTTGGATCATGGCATTCCACTGGTCGGTGCCCAATCGATCGCCGTTGGGGAAGCGCACGGCTGCGCGCTACTCACAAGTGGCGCCATGAACTGTTGGGGTGACAATAACAACGGCCAGCTTGGGCGTGGCTTTGAAAGCGACACCGAGCTCATCGCGGATCCGGTGTCACAACTTGCCCCCATCGTGCAGTTCTCCGCTCGGGGCCCACACACCTGCGCGGTGAGCACTGACCAAAGCCTCTACTGCTGGGGGCGCGATGGCGCAGGCGAAGCGGGCAACGGCGAGCCGGGCGAAGACATCTCCCTGCCCGCACAAGTTCAGTATCTAGATACCACCTTGGTGGACAACGCCAGGAGCGTCTCTGTCGGCCGATACCACACCTGTTTCATAAGCACGGATGACGAGACCTATTGTTTTGGATGGAACATCCACGGTCAGGCGGGTGTGCCTGACGTCGGCTATCCGTCCTCAGCTATGTTGGTAGACAGCTTGCCAGGCCCCACGCGGGCGGTGAGCGCTGGCTACAAGCACAGCTGTGCGGTGCTGGTCGACGGAAGCATCTACTGTTGGGGCATCAATGACGATGGCCAGCTCGGCACTGGCACCGACGACGCCGGGTGTACACCGGCCGTCGACGATGTGCCTGGCGACTGTCTGTTGAATCCGCCGGCTCGAATTCTCAGCAACGCCTTCGTCGACGCGTGCACGCCGAGCGACGTGAGCGTTGGCAGGTCGCACAGCTGTGTGCTGTGTGAGGAGGGGCAGATCTTGTGCTGGGGCGATGGTGGCAGTGGCCGACTCGGCAATGGCGGCTCGACCCCTAGTTCCGAAGCGGTGCGTGTCATGGGCATTGATGATGCCGTGGCACTCTCGGTCGGAGATACCCACGCCTGCGCCGTTCACGCCTCTGGCACAGTAAGTTGCTGGGGCGAAAACGATCACGGCCAGCTGGCGGCACCCGAGCTCTCGTCGTCCAACTTGCCCGTCGACATCCCCGGCCTGCCAGTGCCCTAGCCGCCAGGACCGGGCCATCGAGGGCAAGCTCCGTCGCGCGCGGCCTTGGCTCTCGGCATTTTGGGGGCCACCTCGGGGCCAAAAGGGCGCCCCATCGCGACAGCGAGCTAATCCTTGCAACAAGCCCTGCAAAGGAGCATATAGTCGCCTTACTGGATGCGCACGCATGAGACACATCAAGGCAGGTCTCCTGCCTTTG
>JAHEAK010000067.1:4740-7776 GCA_024642805.1 Kofleriaceae bacterium
CTGCTCTTTGGCGGCCTGGTGCAGGTCCAAGATTCGATCCGAGTGCACGCGCGCTGTCCCGAGCACGGTGAAGAGATTCACCTCGACAGCAACGCATCCGATCAAATCGCACTGGCCGCTCATGATGCAGTCAATGCCGCCAACTCCGAGGTAGATGGCGAACACTGCCATGTGTGGAGCGTGGCCGAGAGTCGAGCAAACGTGCAGCCTGAACGTGCGCACTGTGGCGACGTTCAGTTCTCGACTCTGGCGACTCCTGGTGATGCCTGTGCAGTGACCCGATCGCTACACCAACTCGCTCCCAAGACCTCTCCGCCCACCGTCGCTTAGCTCGTGTCGTTGGTGTGCGTTTCGGCGCAGATCTAGGCTGCTCTTCCTTGGCGGTGATCGCAACGCGCTCCCACGCCACAGGTGAGCACGTGATCGTTCTTTTGCCACACCGCCCTCCGAGTGCTCGCTCACTCGAAGCTGCGGGGTGTGACATGCGGAGATGTGTAGATGAAGCGATGTGTATGCGTGGCGAGCCTCACCGTGGTGTTGCTGGCCCAAGGCTCTCCAGCGAGGGCCCAAACTGAAACGCCGGATGTGAGTGCGAGCGATGAGCCGGCGGTACCGACGGTGGCACAGCCACTCGCGCCCGCTGTCGATGAAGACAACAAGCAGGCTACCGAAGGGCCGGTGGTGACCGACCAGGAAACCGGCCAGGAAACCGACGAGGAAACCGACGAGGAGGAGCTGAGTCCAGAGGCCCTCGCGGAGATCGAGGCCGCCCTCGCCGCGGATTCGAAGAGCGCCGCGCAGCTAGGCACGGATATCGCGCCCGCCAACGCCGCCTCGCAATCGATGAATCCCGACATCTCCTTCATCATGGACGCGGCCTTGGCCGCCTTCAGCCGGGATGGCAACTTGCAGAGCGGCGCCCACGATCCCGTTGCCAATGGCTTCCGTCTCCAGCAGCTCGAGCTAGCGATTGGCAAGAGTGTGGATCCCTACTTTCGTCTCGATGGCAACATCGTCTTCAGCAACGAAGAGGGAGTCGATGTCGAGGAGATCTATGCCACGACCCTGGCCCTGCCCCACAGTCTGCAAGCGCGGGTCGGGCAATTCCTCACGCGCTTCGGTCGACAAAACGCCACGCATCCGCATGCCTGGGACTTCATCGATCAACCTTTCATTCTCGGCAAGGTCTTTGGTGGCGAGAACAATCGCGGCGTCGGAGGCGAGCTCTCCTGGCTAACGCCCCTGCCCTGGTTCGTTGAAGTCGTCGGCTCCGTCACCACTGCCACCGGGGCGGAGACCTCCAGGTCCTTTTACGGTGAAGAGGACCTGGGCGTGTACAGCCCTGTCGATCTGCAAGCCACGACGGCGATCAAGCAGTTCTTTGATTTCTCCGACAACTGGTCACTGCTCTGGGGGCTGTCCGCGGCAACGGGCCCCAATGCCACGGGCCCCGATCAGCGCAGCAATCTGGTCGGCACTGACATCTATCTGAAGTACCGCCCAGTGACACGGGCCAGCCACACCATGGTGGTCTTGCAGGCTGAGTATCTCTATCGCCGGCGACACCTGCCGCAGGACCTCTTGCGCGATCATGGCGGCTACGCCTATGTGAGCTGGCGCTACGCTCAACGCTGGGCAAGTGCCCTTCGCTACGAATATGGCGGTGCCGCCAAGAATCGCGCAGGTCGCAGCGATCGCGACTACCTCGATCCCGAATGGATATCGAGTCGTCATCGCGTGAGTGTCGACACCAGCTTCTATCCAAGTGAGTTCTCCCGCCTGCGCGTGCAGGGCTCTGTCGACGACCCGACCTGGCGCAACAAGAAGATCTTTGCCGCCATGTTTTCCATGGAATTCAACATTGGCGCCCACGGCGCTCACAGCTTCTAGGTATTGTTATGAAACCAATCAAACTCCTCGCCCCCTTGGCCCTCCTCCTCCTCTTGAGCACCACCCAGCCAGCACGGGCTGACTTGCGGGTCGTCACCACGGTCCCGGATTTGGCGGCCCTGGCCAAGGAAGTCGGTGGCAACACGGTCTCTGTGACGGCCCTATCTCTGTCGACGCAAGATCCACACTATGTCGACGCCAAGCCGAGTCTTGCACTCAAGCTCAACAAGGCCGACATGCTCATCGCGATCGGCATGGATCTCGAGATCGGCTGGCTTCCCACACTTCAGGTCGGAGCTCGCAACAGCAAGGTGCAGGTCGGAGGGGATGGCTTCGTTGATTGCTCTGCATTCGCGCGCAAGCTGGGCGTTCCAACGGTCAAGGTCGATCGCTCCTCCGGGGATGTGCACCCACAAGGCAACCCGCACTATCTGTACGACCCTCGTCAGGCAAAGAAGTGCGCGCAGGGCATCGCCACCCGGATGGCCCAGCTCGACAGCAAGAACGCCGATCTCTACAAGAAGAACTACGCTAGCTTCGCGTCACGTCTCGATGCCGCCGAAGCCAAGTGGAGCAAAGCCCTGAGTCGCTACCGCGGGACCAAGGTCTTCACCTACCACCAAAGCTGCGACTACCTCGCCGATTGGCTTGGGCTTGTCGTCGACGGCCAACTCGAGCCCAAACCGGGCGTGCCGCCAAGCCCAGGTCACATCGTCAAGCTCATCTCCAAAGGCAAGACCGACAAGGTCAAGTACATCCTGCAGGAGAGCTACTTCACGAGCAAGACGGCGACCGTGCTCTCCAAACAGCTCTCGGCAAAGGTGCTGAGCTTTGCTGGCGGCACCAGTTTCGAGAGCAAGCAAAGCTACCTAGAACGCATGCAGGCCCTGGTCACCCAACTTGCAGAGACACTTTCCAAATGAAGGAGAGCAAGGTGAAGTTGGCGGCCACGCCGAAAGAGACCGCCACGCCGAAAGAGACCGACACGTCGAAAGAGGCCGGGCCGCGCAAAGAGAGCGCCACGTCGAAGGAGGCCAGCACGCTCTTGCGCTGTGTCGACCTTCAGTTCGGATATCGTGGACGCGCGCTCCTGCCGCCTGTGAATCTCAGCATCGGGCGTGGCGAATTTCTGCTCGTCCTCGGTCA
>JAHEAK010000067.1:7876-13590 GCA_024642805.1 Kofleriaceae bacterium
CGAAGGAGGCCAGCACGCTCTTGCGCTGTGTCGACCTTCAGTTCGGATATCGTGGACGCGCGCTCCTGCCGCCTGTGAATCTCAGCATCGGGCGTGGCGAATTTCTGCTCGTCCTCGGTCAAAACGGCACCGGCAAGAGCACCTGGTTTAAGACCGTGCTCGGCCTGCTCAAGCCGGTTGCGGGACGTGTGGAGTTGACCTCGCCGCGGCCTGCCATCTCTTATGTTCCGCAGGCAGCCTCCCTCGATCCCCTCTTGCCTCTTGCCGCGCGCGATGTGGCCATGTGGGGTCGCCTGCGCGGCTGGCGCTTCCTCACGGCGCCCTTTGGATCGCGAGACGACCGCGAGCACGTCCGCACGGCGCTGCGGGCGGCCCATGCCGACACCTTTCAGCGTCACGCCTTCGCCGACCTATCGGGTGGGCAGCAGCAGCGGGCGCTCTTTGCTCAGCTCTTGGCTAGCGAGGCTGAGCTGGTCTTTCTTGACGAGCCAACCGCCTCCATGGATCTCAACACGGAACAGGAGACCTATCAGCAGCTCTCGGAGCTCACTCGCACACGCGGCATCACCGTCGTCGTCATTACCCACACGTTGGCGTCCGTGCAAGCGCTGGCCGATCGTGTGCTCTTCTTCGATCGCACGCACCGAGCAGGCGATGGCAGTGGCAAGCCGGGTGCGGCGCTCATCGGAGCCTTTGATGAGCTGCTCGAGCACGAAGCCTTCGAACGCGAGTTCGGCGCCAGCATCCGTCGCACAGCGCAGAGCGAGGGCCAGGTGAAGCATGGGTGAGCAAATGAGTTTCTCGGAGTTCGTCGATGCCTGGGAACTGTTCCGAGACCCGGTTCTAACCGCGGTTGCAGCAGGCGCGGTGCTCGGCTTCTTGAGCGTGTACGTGGTGCTGCGCCGAATGGTCTTCTTCAGTGCGACAGCTGCACAGGCTGCCGGTCTGGGCGTTGCCGTCGGTTATTACCTGCAAGCCCACCACGCTATGCACGTATCGCCCAAACACGTGGCCATCGCCTTTAGCATCGCCTCCGCGGCCCTGGTGGTTTTCGAGCCCCGACGCCTGGGACTGAGCCGCGAGGCGGTACTGGGCTTGAGCTTCACCTTTGCGTCTGGCGCGACGATCTATCTGGGCAGCCGCATCCCCAATGACATGTCGGATATTCAGGCCATCGTGTTTGGCAGCGCGGTCGTCGTCTTGCCAGAAGACTTCCACGCCATCCTGCTTGCGGGCGCCGTCATCCTCGTCTTGCACCTGTGGTGGTTCCGCGGCCTTGTCTTTGCGAGTTTCAATCCCGACTCGGCGCGCGTGCAAGGGCTGCCCGTGGGCCTGCTCGATGGCTTCCTCTTTGCGTCTATTGGCATCATGGTGGGCCTGGTCGCGCAAGGCCTTGGCGCCATGCCGACCTTCGCGCTCTCCACCTTGCCAGGCGTCGCCGCGCTCTTGCTGTGGCGCGGGCATCTACTCATTAGCTTCGTCACGGCCATGATCTTTGGTGGTGCCATTGGCGCAGGAGGCTATGTGGTCGGCTCCTTGCGTTCGGCCTCCGTCGGCGCTTCGCAGAGCCTGGTGGCCGCCATGCTGGTCCTGGCCTGTCTGGTCATTCGCGGCGCTATCAGCTTTGTTCGGAGAAGGCCTAGCGCCGCGTGAGTGCAGCAGCACTACCTGACAAGGCCGCCTAGCGCACCAGCCGGCGCATCATCAGGCGACGGGAGAGGTACAGCAATGCCACCAGCCAAAGCGCGAGCAGCGGAATGGCATGGAGCTGCAGTGGTAGATTGAGGGTCAGGGTCCGTATCAAGGATAGTACCGAGGTGAGCGGCAAGGCCCAGGCAAGGTATTGCAGCCCGCGCGGCAAAGCCTCGAGTGGATAGAAGACGCCGCAAAACAGGAACATCGGAAAGACCAAGAGGTACTGCGGATAGGAGAGCTCTTCGATGCTGCGCGCAAAGGCGGCCGATGCAAGGCCCATCGCCGAGAAGAGCAGCGAGCTGACGAAGAAGAGGGGCGGCAAGATGACTAAGCAGGTCGGATGAAATTCGCCCGCGACGACGCCAATAAGAGCAACGACCTCGGCCGCCACGCTTGCCTTCGAGGCATCCCAAAGGAGCTCACCCCACAGCACTTCCGAGAGCGTGATGGGCGTGATGGCAATGGCCTGAAAGATGCGCTGGTAGTACATGCGCACGAAGGCACCAAAGGCGCCCTCGAAGAAGCCCTGGAAGAGCAGCGTCTGGGCCAGAATGCCCGAGAAGATGAAGCTGCGATACGAGAGCGAGATACCGCTGGTCTCCACATCTCCAACCAGGCTACCGAGCCCAAGACCAAAGGAGAGCAAGTACAGGAGCGGCTCTAGGAAGGTGGTGACCGCGTAGTAGGGCAGGCTCTTCGAGAACACGGAGAAATAGCGCAGCCATACCGACCAGACCCCCCACATGCGATCGGGCACTCTCATAGACCAGCAACCCCCAGGTGACTGCCGGTGACCTTGAGATAGACATCTTCAAGGTTGGGAGGCCGCTTCCAGAAGACTCCCGGCCGCACCTCTTCCTCCACCATCTCCTTGGAGATGTGTCGCGCGATGAGGGCCTCAGGGCTGTCGATGTCGAGAATGCGGCCCCGCGACATGACGGCAACGCGATCGCATACCCGTTCGGCCTCCTCCATGTAGTGCGTGGACAGCAAAATGGCCACGCCACTCTGACGTGCCTCCTTGAGCACATCCCAGAGCATGCGACGGACGTCAGGGTCAAGGCCGGTCGTCGGCTCGTCGAGGATCAAGACGCTCGGTTCGGAAATCAGCGCGCGAGCCACTTGCAAGCGGCGCTTGAGACCTCCCGAGAGACTCTCGATCGCCTGCGATCGCTTGTCCCGCAAACCAAATCGCTCGAGCAGCTTCTCGGCGCGCTCGTGGGCGATCCGCCTGGGTATTCGAAAGTAGATGGCGTGCTGAATGAGCTGGTCGACGACGCTGAAATCGGTGTCGAGGGTGTCTTCCTGGCTACACACACCCAGATGGGCGCGCGCCTCTTTGGGCTGCGTGTGCACGTCAAAGCCCTTGATCGAGACCTTGCCCTTGCTCGTCGGAAAGAAGCCGCTCAGGCACTGGATGGTGGTTGACTTGCCAGCGCCATTGGGGCCTAGGAGGCCAAGACACTCGCCGGCGTGCACCTCGAAGGAGATGTCGCTTACGGCCTCAAAGGCTTCCGCCTTGCGTGAGCGATACTGCTTGCTCAGATGCACGACCTCGAGAGCTGCTCGGTCCCCGCCTGGTGATGCCTGCGTCATGCGCCCCACATCATAGTCGCCTTTGCCTCGCGAGATTTTCCCCGCGAGTGGAAATAATCGGTGCCGGCGCTACCGTCCTCGGCCCCTGTTAGTCCCCCGCGCAGCTTGCATCAGTGGCTCATCGCTTGTTCGTGGAAGCCCGTCTCAGGCGCCTGCTCTTGATGCTCCTCCTCGGCAAGGGCGACCTTGAGGACATCATCGAGGGTCTCGGCCAAATGAAAGCTGATGACCGCCCGCACATCCTCGGGAATGTCCTCCAAGTCGGCGTCATTTGCGAAGGGCAGGATGATTTCTCGAATGCCGGCTCTAATCGCCCCGAGCACTTTCTCCTTCACACCCCCGATGGGCAAGACGCGCCCGGTGAGAGTTAGTTCGCCGGTCATCGCGACTTCGCGCCGCACTTTGCGAGCTGTGAGGGCTGAGACAAGCGCTGTGGCCATGGTGATGCCGGCTGAGGGCCCATCCTTGGGAATAGCGCCGGCGGGCACGTGAATATGGACCTCCCGCTGATTGAGCGCGTCTTCGGGAATGCCGAGGCTTCGCCAATGCGACTTGGCATAGGAAAGCGCGGCTCGGGCCGACTCCTTCATGACATCGCCGAGCTGGCCAGTCAAAACGAGTCTGCCCTCGCCTGGCATGATGCTGGCTTCGACGAACATGATGTCGCCGCCCATGGGCGTGTAGAACATGCCGGTTGCCACCCCGGCGATATCCTCTTCGGCCATGCGCTCGGGGTGAACACGCGGCCGACCTAGCAGCTCCCGCACATCCGCACCACCTGCCTTGATGCTAGCCAGCTTGTCACCTGCGATGCGGCGGGCAATCTTGCGGGCGAACTTACCCAGCTCGCGCTCCAGTTGCCGCACCCCGGCTTCTCGGGTGTAGTTCTGCACGATGGCCAACACGGCCTGATCGTCCATCTGCAGCTCCTCATCAGTGAGCCCGTTCTCCTTGCGCTGGCGAGGCAAGAGGTAGCGCTTGGCGATCTGCAGCTTCTCCGCTTCGGTGTAGCCCGCAAAGTCGACGCGCTCCATGCGATCGAGCAGTGGGCCTGGAATGCGATCCAGGTAATTCGCGGTTGCGATGAACAAGACCTCCGAGAGGTCGAAGGGAATGCCGAGATAGTGATCGACGAAGGTGGAGTTTTGCGCCGGATCGAGAACTTCAAGCAAGCCCGCGCTCGGGTCGCCTTGAAAGGACACGCCGAGTTTGTCGACCTCGTCGAGCAGAAAGACGGGATTCTTGCTGCCAGCCTGCCGCATGCCCTGAATGATGCGCCCAGGCATCGCGCCCACGTAGGTACGCCGATGACCGCGAATGTCTGCTTCGTCGCGAGCGCCACCCAGGGAGATGCGCACATACTTGCGACCGAGAGCTCTGGCGATGGACTGGGCGATCGAGGTCTTGCCAACTCCTGGTGGCCCGACGAAGAGTAGGATCGGTCCGTGCCCGGTGCTGCCTTTGGCATCGGTCTCGTCGCGTGCGGCGCTTCGATCCGATTGCAGTTTCTTGACGGCGAGAAACTCCAGCACCCTGTCCTTCACATCGGCCAGGCCGTGGTGATCTTCTTCGAGAATGGTCTCGGCCAGCTGAAGGTCTATCTTCTCCTCGGTGCGCTCTTGCCAGGGCAGCTCGGTGACCCACTCCAAAAAGGTGCGTATGACCTGGTATTCGGCCGATTGCGGGCTCGTGCGCTCCAGTCGTCGAAGCTCGCGGTCGACCTCGATGCGCGGTTCTTCGCCCAGGTCCAGCGCTCGGATGCGGGCGCGAATGTCTTCGATATCATCTTTCTCTTCGTCCTCGCCAAGCTCCTTCTGAATGGCCCGCAACTGCTCGCGCAAGTGCATCTCTCGCTGTCGCTCGCCCAGCTCGGATTGCACCTGCGCCTTGATCTCTTCCTGAGCATCCATGCGCGCCAACTCGCGCTCGACGGCGAGCAAGCACTCTCGCATGCGCCCTTCGTCGTCGAGCATCTCGAGAAGCCGCTGTTTCTCCTCGGTGGCAAGCTCGAGGTAATAGGCCACCAGATCCGAAAAGGGACCCGGCTCGTCGATACCGCCAATCAATTGGCTCAAGGCCTCATTGGGCACGCCTCGACGGGTACCCAACTCGACAGCGCGCTCGCGCAGCTCCCGGTCGAGGGCTTGAAAGATGGGATCCTTGGGGTTGCGCGGTGTCAGGCGCTCCATGTCCAACAAGGTGGCGTGCAAGGCGCCTTCGTGCTCTGCGCTGTAGGCCAGTGCCTGCGCCCGGTTCTCGCCCTGAATCACCACTTGCAGTCCGGAGCGCATGCGATGCGTCTGAACGATTTGCACGACGGTCCCGACCGAGTACAGGGTTTCGCCCGAGGGCGCGTCGACGTTCTCGCGTTGGGTTACGGCAAAGAGCCGGTGATCGCCCGTGAGAGCCTCCTGGACAGCGGC
>JAHEAK010000626.1 GCA_024642805.1 Kofleriaceae bacterium
ACTCGCACCAGCGCCGAGCGCGCGCCTTTGACGCCCCGTTCCTCGACGTCCATGGCGATGAGATACTCGGCATCGAGCACCGCACTGGTGCGTGAGAGCGTGACCGCGCCGCCGCTGCACAGAAGCACCGCATCGCCGCGCGCGCGCACCCGCTTGCCGGCGCGATCGGGGAAGCCTGTTAGTAGCGCCCTGCGCACGGCCTCGTCGCGATCGCTCTCGCTCAGACTGGTGCTTTGCGAGCGATTGTCGAGGGAGCGCAGGATCTGTGCGGCAATCTTGTCGGCGTTGCGTGCCACGCCAATGTCGACATTCATGGTCCGTGCAAGACCGGGCCGGAAGCCCGACGCGCGCAGCTCGTCGAGCAAGTCGAGGTCGTCGAGGACATCACTGCTGCTGGAGGCGCTTGCCTCCTGGGCGTAGGACTGTCGACGCAAGGCGGGTTCCGAAAGCAGGCCCGCCGCGCTCGCGCCGAGAGATGGAACGCCCAATCGCTCCGCTTCGATGACGATGCGGGCCAGGCGCGCGTGCACGGGCAAGAGGCTCATACGTCGTCCCAGGGGCGTAATCGACCGCTCTTGCAGGGCACCGAGTCGGGTGAGCAGCTCGTAGGCGTTTTCTACCGCGAGTGGGGGCGGCGCATCGAGCCATGGCAATGCGTCGAGGTGGAGGTCTTCGGCCGCAAGCTGTAGCGCTGAGCCAGTCAGATCCGCGCGCACGATCTCCGGGCTGTCAAAGCCTCGTCGGCCGACCAGATCATGCTCGCTGTACAAACGAATGCACCGACCCGGCGCGGTTCTGCCCGCGCGACCGGCTCGCTGTTTGGCGCTGGCCTGGCTGATGGGCTCGACTTGCAAGCTCGATAGACCCGTCCATGGCGAGTGACGTGCCACGCGCGCGGTTCCTGCATCGACGACAGTGGTGACGCCCTCGATGGTGAGCGAGGTCTCCGCGACGTTGGTGGCCAGGATGACGCGCCGTTCTCGGCTCGGCCGCAGCGCCCGATCTTGCTCGTCGCGCGACAGGCTGCCGTGCAGTGGTAACACCAAGAGCTCGTTGTGCTTGGCCAGCTCCGCGACTTGTTCTTGGCAGCGACGAATCTCGGAGAGGCCTGGCAAGAAGACCAGGACGTGGCCCTGGTCCTCTCGGTCGGCCAAGACCTCGCGAAGGGCTCGCGAGACCTGCGTTTCCAGGCGCTCATTTGCGCGAGTAGCGAGGTAGGAGGCATGCACGGGAAAGTGTCGGCCTTCGCTGCGAATGACTGGCAGCTGCAAATGCCGCGAGAGCGGCTCGGCGTCTAGGGTTGCCGACATCACCACCAGCGAGAGCTTGCCACCTTGCGCTCGTTCACGTGCCGCCAGGGCCAGGAGCATGTCGGCATCGAGGTGACGTTCGTGAAACTCATCGAGCACCAGAACACGGGTGCCGCGCTTCTCGCTGGACCACTGGCGCAGGGCCAGGCCTTCGGTCATGAAGCACAGCTTGGTCGAGGCGCTGCGTTTGCGATCGAAGCGGACTTCGTAGCCAACTTCATGGCCGAGCTGGCTGCTGCGTTCTTCGGCGACTCGGGCCGCAGAGAGGCGCGCCGCAATACGTCTGGGCTGCGTGCAAGTGACGTTCAGCCTCAGCTCGTCGAGCAACATGCCAGGTACGCGCGTTGTCTTGCCCGCGCCTGGTTCCGCGACGACGATGGCGCCACCCTCGCTGCGTACCGCCTGGGCGATGGCAGCGAGGTGTTCATCGATGGGCAGCGCGAGTCTCACTGGCGCGACCATATCCGATCCTCCGCAGCCCAGGTACCATGCTCGCATGCCTGGGCACTGGCAATTTTGGGTCGATCGAGGAGGTACCTTCACCGACTGCATCGGCCTGTCGCCAACTGGGGAGATGGGAACGGTCAAGGTTCTGTCATCCGATCTGGCTCCCGTGGTTGGCATTCGGCAGTTGCTGCAGCTCACGGAGGGCGAGCCTATTCCGCCTTGCGAGCTTCGTATGGGCACCACCCTGGCGACCAATGCCTTGCTGGAACGGCGCGGTGTTGCCACCGGCCTCATCATCAATGCGGGCTTTGCTGACCTGCTTGCCATTGGTACCCAGGCCCGACCATCGCTCTTCGCGCTGAACATCGTAAAACCCGAGATGCTCTATCAGGAGGTTCTAGAGGTCGGCTATCGAATGAACGCACGTGGGCAGAGCATGGCCAAGGCTGCCCCCGAGGAGCTGCGCCTGCAACTGCGGTCCATGCGCGAGCGCGGCATCAAGAGCTTGGCCATCGTTCTCATGCACTCGAATCTAGACCCAAGCCACGAGCAAGAAATCGCCGCTCTGGCCGCAGAGATGGGTTTTACAGAGGTCTCGCTGTCCAGCGAAGTGAGCGGCGAGCTTGGCATGCTGGGGCGCGGAGATACCGCGGTGGTCGATGCGTACTTGACGCCGCTGCTTCGCAACTATCTTCATTCCCTGCGTCGTGAGCTACCTGGCAGCACCCTGTTGGTCATGCAGTCGAGCGGTGGCCTCACAGGCGTGGATCTCTTTCGCGGCAAGGATGCAGTTCTCTCCGGCCCGGCTGGCGGCGTCATTGCCTACGCAGCCATTGCCCGTGCCGCGGGTTATCAAAGCGCCATCGGTTTCGACATGGGCGGCACCTCGACGGATGTAAGCTGCTTTGACGGCGAGCTCGAGCGCAGCTACGAGAACGAGGTCGCCGGTGTGCGCCTGCGAGCACCCATGATGAGTATCCACACCGTTGCCGCTGGCGGTGGCTCGGTGTGCGTGGACAATGGCTTTCGCTTCACAGTCGGTCCGCACAGCGCCGGCGCGCTTCCCGGGCCGCTCTGCTACGGACATGCCGATGCAACCGAGCTGACGGTGACTGACTGCAATCTGGCTCTTGGGCGCGTGGTCGACGATCGCTTTCCCTTTCGCCTCGACGCCAGCACCACTCTGCGCAAATTAGAACAACTCTCAAATGGCCTGGCCGAGCGAGGGATTGAGCGCAGTGCGCTGCAGGTGGCAGCGGGCTTCGTCGACATCGCCAACGCCAACATGGCAGCCGCCATTCGCGAGGTCACCATCGCCAAAGGCAGGGACTTGCGTGATTTTGCCATGGTGGTGTTTGGCGGGGCAGGTGGTCAGCACGCGTGCGCTGTCGCTCGCTCTCTCGGCATTCGCTCGCTCTTGATTGACGAATTGAGCGGCGTGCTCAGCGCCTACGGTATGGGCCTGGCGGCACTCAGCTGGCACGGTCAGATCGACGCAGGGCGACGCTCGCTGGCCAGACTCTCGGAGCTCGGCGAGAGTTTTGCCCGTCTCGAAGGCGAGGGGGCACGTGCACTGCGAGCGCAAGGCGCTAGCGAGCTTGCCTACAAGCGCTTGGTCGATCTTCGCTACCTCGGTACCGATTCGGCGATCACGATGGAGCTTGGCGATAGCATAATGGCGGAGTTCGCGGCGGCTCACGAGCGACGCTACGGTTACAGCAAGGATGCTGCCGTTGAAATCGTGACGGCTCGCGTGGAAGTAACGAGCCCCTCGGGGGCCGCGCCTCAGGTCGATCCGGTGCTGCCGAAAAGCTCGCCGAAAGCACTACCACCTGTGCGCATGC
>JAHEAK010000627.1 GCA_024642805.1 Kofleriaceae bacterium
TGGAATATCCAGAGAGCGCCGCCAAGCTCGACAAGACCGAGGCCCACCGGATCTCGGCCCGTGCCATGGGGCGCACCTTCAAGCTGGCTCCTATTAATGTCCATTTCGAGGCCGGGCTCAACAACGCCGGCATTCAGCAAAAGGCCTGCACGCTGTGCGGCGAGTGCGTGTCCGGATGTAATCACGACGCCAAGAACACGCTCTTGTACAACTACCTGCCCGTGGCGGCTCGTCACGGCGCCAAGATCTTTTGCGAGGTCGAGGTCAGATCGGTTCGGGAGCACGAGGGCTCGTATCTGGTTTTCTATCGCATTCTAGGCAAAGGGCGTGAGGTCTTCGATAAATCGCCCCTGGCCTTCGTTCGAGCGGATGTGGTCATTCTCTCGGCAGGCACGCTCGGCAGCACCGAGATTCTGCTGCGCTCTCAAAAGCGTGGGCTCGGTTGCTCCAAGAAGGTCGGCAAGCGTTTTACTGGCAACGGCGACACCCTCGGCTTTGCCTACAACGCCGACCAGCCCATCAATGGCATCGGCTTCGACAGCCGAAAGCGCAAGCGAAGTCCCGTCGGGCCAACAATCACCAGTGTCATCGACGATAGCCAGAACCCCGATCTCGCCAAGGCGACCATCTTCGAGGAGGGAGCCATTCCCGGTGCGCTGGCCAAGTTCTTGCCATGGGCCCTGGCCCTCGCCGATGGGGCCGTGGGCCGCGACACCGACACGGGCGTTGTGGATCGAGTCAAGGAGATTGGGCGCGTGCTCAGCAGTGTGCTCACCACGGGCGTTGGTGGCGCGTATCGCGGGGCGGTTCACAATACCCAGACCTATCTGGCCATGGGCCATGACGACGATGCTGGTGAGATGAAGCTCAGCGACGACCGCTTGCGCATCAGTTGGCCAGGGGTTGGCGAGCTGCCCCTCTTCAAGCGCATCAACGCCTCCTTTCGCGAGGCAACGCGTGCCCTGGGTGGTACCTACGTCAAGAGCCCGCTGTGGACCAAGATTGCCAATCACAATGTGGTGACGGTGCATCCTCTCGGTGGCTGCGTGATCGGCGAGAGCGCCGAGCAGGGCGTGGTCAATCACAAGGGCCAGGTCTTTCGGGGCGCCGCGGGCAGCGCCACCTACGAGGGCTTGTACGTCTGCGATGGTGCGGTCATCCCGCGACCAGTCGGCGTGAACCCACTACTGACGATTTCCGCGCTCGCCGAGCGCAGTGTGGCAATCCTCGCCCGAGAACGAGGGTGGCCAATTCCCTACGAGGATGTCGGAACTGGTGATCCGGGCACCGCGCCCTCCAAGGTCATTGGTACCGAGTTTACCGAGGTCATGCGCGGGCACATTGCCCTTGGAGACGAAGGCGATTTCGTCGCCAGCGAGACCGTCGGCAAAGAGCAAGACTCTCGCTGCCAGTTCACCCTGTCGATCATTGCCCACGACCTCGATCGCTTCGTGAATCAGCCGGAGCATGCAGCGGCCGTCGTGGGCACGGTGAGCGCGACTGCACTCTCGCCAAGGCCGCTCATGGCCACCGGGGGTGAGTTCAATCTCTTCGTCGAAGATGCCGACGAGAAAAACTCTCATCGCATGTGGTATCGGATGCAGCTCACCAGCGAAGAAGGGCGAGAGTTCTACTTCGTGGGCTTCAAGCTCATTCACGACGAAGCGGGCTTCGATGTCTGGAAGGACTGCACCACTCTCTTCGTCAAGATTCACGAGGGTCGGAGTGAGACAGGAGCCGTGGTGGCTTCTGGGGTGCTCCACATCAGTGTGGCCGACTTCATCGATCAGCTAAAGACTATGCGGGTGAGCAATGCCAGCGGCACGGTGGCCCGCACCAAGGCGCGACTTCGCTTTGCGCGCTTTTTCGTTGGCACGCTCTTCGACGACTTCGTGTTGGACAAGTTGCAATAAGGGGGAGGACTCGTGGTTCAAATCGACGTACCAGCAGCATTCGCAGTGGGGCACTTCTTTGCACATGGTGCCTATAAACAGCTTCAGACCGGCTCGAAAGAGCAGTTCTACGAAGTGATGCTGAAGCAAAACTTCTTTCAAGTTTTCTTCTTCGTATGGATTCCCGTGTACTTCATGTTGCAGTACTTCGGGTGGGAGACCACGCATATGTGGTGGCATCGCGCCAGCGCCGCCGACTACGCCTTCTTCGTGCCAGGCTTCATCATGATCTTCTTCGTCGCCGCCAATCTGGGCTTTTGGAACGGAGCCAGGCTGGTTCGTGCCGGGAAGACCAAGACCTGCTTTGGCATCTTCGCGGGCATCATTGCACTCTCCGCTGTGTGGATCTTCGCCCAGACATCGTCGACCTTTAAGCTGGGTAGCTACGCGCAATGGAGCGCCGACTGGCGGTCGACGCCCTGGTTCTATGAAGACAAGACCTTCCTGGGCATGCTGATCTTCGTGATGCTCTGGTGGATGGGCGGGCTCGGCTACTTCTTCTGGTCGCTGCGCAAGCAGGGCAGGTCACTGTAGGCGATGGCCTGCGGGCTGTATCGCGCCGTGGAGCCGCGATGAGGGATAGCTATGATGTGGTGGTCATAGGCTCGGGTTTTGGCGGAGCCATTACGGCCTCGCGCTTGGCACAGGCTGGCAAGAGCGTCGCCCTACTCGAGCGAGGCAAGCGTTGGGCCAAGGGAGAGTTCCCGCGCACGACCGGCCAGGTGGGCGCAGGCTTCTGGGAAGAGGGCAAGAGCTACGGTCTGGTCGAGTATCGCGCCTTTCGACGGATGGACGTCATCCAGGGTTGTGGCGTGGGCGGCGGCTCCTTGCACTACTTCAATGTCCATATCCGAACCCCCGAGCGCATCTTCGCGCAAGCGAGCTGGCCGGCGCCCTTCACTCGCAGCCTTCTGGATCCCTACTACGATCTGGTGCAAGCGAAGATGGAGTCCAAACCCCTCGAGGCACCAGAGGGGCGTGAGCTGCCACATCGCACGCGCGTTTTTCTCGACGCCGCAAAGAAATCTGGCAAGGCCGCCGAGCTTGTCGACATTGCCGTCTACACGGGAGCCGAGAGGCACAACGCCGCTGGCGTCTTGCAGGATGCCTGCACCTACTGCGGCAACTGCCTGCTGGGGTGCCACGTGCACGCCAAGAATACTCTCGACATCACGTATATCGCCAAGGCCGAGCGGGACCACGGCCTCGAAGTCGTCGCCCTGTGCAGCGTCGATAAGATCGAGGTCGAAGCCGCGGGCGGGTACCGTGTCTTCTTCGAGCTTGCCGATCCCAAGGACCCGGCGGCCGCACGTACACCGGGCCAGGTACACGGTACGCAGGTCGTGGTCGCCGCTGGAACCCTCGGTTCCAATGAGCTCTTGCTGCGCTGTCGCGACCTGCACAAGACGCTTCCAAAGATAAGTAGCTCCCTCGGTCGTGGATTTTCGGGCAACGGCGATTTTCTGGTGCCAGTCGCCTGCGATGTCGATGTCATGGTCGATCCGGGGCAGGGGCCAAGCATCACGGCCAAGCTCGAGACCGAGACCGCAAACAACCTCATCACCATCGAGGATTTGGGCTTGCCCGACCCCTTCTTCTGGTTCCTCGAGGGAGCGCTGCCTCCGCGCAAGGGGCGAG
>JAHEAK010000628.1 GCA_024642805.1 Kofleriaceae bacterium
CTATCCGCTGACCCAGGCTGACAGCTTTGCAGATTGCAATCCCTGCGTGGTCGCCATGAGTGGTTCCGAAGCCGGTGGACTCACCGCGCTGGCGACAGCTGGCACCTTGCGCATCGACACTCTCAATCCGAGCAGCGGCGGACATTTCGCAGGTCAGGTGACGGGCTTGCAAGTGGCCGAGGTCGATGAAAACGGTCAGATGGGATCGTGCCAGCTGAGCGTGCCCGACACCAGCTTCGACGTCACGCTGATGACTTACTAGCGGATAGACGGATCGCGTGCGCGGATGCGCCGCATCCATCACATTCGCGATCACACGCTCAAAAGTGCTCAAAACGGCCGTATTCGGCGATTTGAGCACTCTTGCTTGCGTCGACACTTCTAGCTCAGGTGCATGCAGGGTGCGAAACTCTGGCCAGCGTTCGGGTTCGCGTTAAGCTCGTGGACATGCGAAATCTGCTGCGGTCGGCGTATTTGCTTTCGGAGACCCAAACACACACTGCACCTGCCTCTTCACGCAGCGAGCGAGCCCCCGCCATGGGCCCCGCGCTGGCACCAGTATTGGGCCCACTATTGGCACCAGCATTGGCACCCGTGCTGGCCATGGCCATGTCGGTGGGGCTCGGCTGCTCCTCCGAAAAAGGCTCAACAGCTAGCACCGACACGCCGGAGCAGCGCTCCCACACAAAGAGGACAAGCAAGCCTGCGAGTCCGCCCGAGCCCAGTGCACGGGATGGCTTTCGCTTGTCGCGTTCGCTGCTCAAGGAAGTCAGTCGAGCCGAGCTGCGCATCGATGGCACGCTTATCGACTTCGGGACCAGCGATCAGCACAAGTACACGCGTGGCGGCTGGGACACAGGCTGGGTGATGCACACCGCAAAGGGCACCACGAGCGCCCGACTCAGCGCCGAGCACGGTCGAGTCAATACCTATCTAGATGTGCCGGCCAAGGAACTGGTCATGCGCGCTCGCTCGCTGGCTGGCCCACAAACCCTCTCGGTCGCCTCCGGTTCCAGGGCGCTTGGTGAGTTGGCGCTCACCGAGGAGTGGCAAGAGCTTCGACTCACCCTGCCGGAGCTCGGCACCGGTCGCAAGAAGTTCAAGTTCAGCCACGACGAGGGCAGCGAGCTAGAGGTCGACTGGTTGTGGCTGAGCACCAAGCAGGGCAAGCCTGCGCCGACGCTCATGGCAAAAGCCGGGCCTGCGAAGATGGGCAAGAGTTTGCGGCGCTCGCTCCTAGCGCCAGGGCCAAGAAGCTACTCCTATTATCTGGAGGTGCCCTCCGAGTCTGCACTCATCTTCGACTACGGCAGCAAACAGCCCCTGGATTTTGCCGTATATGCCCATGGCGTCGACGGCGCCAAGACAGAACTATTCCGAGCAGCTGGGCAATCGAAATGGCAAAGCGCCAAGGTGGATCTTGGCGAGCTAGCAGGACAGACCGTGCGGCTGGAATTTGCATGCACGGGGGCCAAGAGCCCAAGCGAATCGCTGGGGGCCTGGGGAGAACCAGGTATCTACCTGCCCGCGCCCGACGAGCCCGCACCGACACTTGTGGGCAAGAAGGCCAAGAATCTGGTCTTGGTGGTGCTCGACACGACTCGCGCCGATCAGTTCGAGAGCTTTGCCCCTGGCAACGGCATCCACACACCCAAGCTCGACCGCTTTTCCGAGCGCAGTACTGCCTTCACGCGCGCATACAACACCAGCAACTGGACCAAGCCCTCGGTGCTGAGCATCATGTCGAGCCTTTATCCAGCCACGCACACCGCGACCAAGCCCGAGAGCATGGTGCCCGAAGATGTGGAGCTGCTATCGGAGCACATGCAGAAGAGCGGCCTGAGGACGCAGGGTTTCAGCTCCAACCCGGTGGTAAGCGATCGCTTTGGCTTTCAGCGCGGCTGGGACGATTATCAAGTCTTCTATGACAACGAGGCGCAAGGGGAGGCGATGTATCGTCGCGCCAGCAAGTGGGTGGAGGACAATGGCGATGAGCCCTTCTTTCTGTACATCCAAACCATTGATCCGCACACGACCTACTCACCGCCGAGGCGATATTCCAGTCGCTACTACTCCAAGACCTACAAGGGGCCGATTGGCTCGCGCTTTACACGCGAGGATCAGAGCAAGGTCAACGAGCATAGCCTGGCCGTCAATGCCGATGACGTGGCCTGGATCCAGGCCCTGTACCACGGCGAGATTTCCTACCAGGATGAGCACGTCGGCGCTTTCCTCGACGCTCTAGACAAACAAGGCCGCCTCGACGACACCATCGTTGTCGTCACCAATGACCACGGCGAGGAAATCTACGATCACGGTTCCTTCGGTCATGGCTGGACGCTCTACGAGGAGATGATTCGCGCGCCCCTCATCATTCACTACCCACCACTCTTCCCAATCGGAAAGATCAATCGCATCACCGAGCAAATTGATCTCGCTCCAACCTTGCTCGAAGCCATGGGACTGCCTGCGATGGCCGGTATCGAGGGCGCGTCCTTCTTGCCAAGCTTGCACGGGACTTCCGAATCGCTGCCCGACTATGCCATCGCGCTCTCCGACAACGGCAAGCGCGCGATCGAGGTGGGCGGCTGGAAACTCGAAGTATCCGAGAGCAGCGGCTGGCGCTATCTCTTCGACATGCGCGGAGCGGAGGGCGAAAACCGCGACCGTCGTGAGGATGCCGAGTTGGCTGGTCGCTACTGCGAAATCTACATGGCCGAGGGCATGGCCAACCCCGGCAAGTTGGATCGACTCTCCGGGATGGGCGTGGGCCGAAAGATTAGCGCGCAGGATGCCGTCATGGACGAGGCAACCCGCAAACAAATGGAAGCCCTTGGCTACTTGTAGAAGTCCACGAGCTTGCTTTGCGTTAGGCTGGGCGCCATGGGTTTCAAGGCGCGCTCTTCTGCCGGTGGTTTCGATTCGAGTGTCTTTGGCTTCTTGATTGAGCTGTCGCAGCACAACGATCGCGAGTGGTTTCGGGACAACGAAGGCTTCTACCAGTCGGCTCTCAAAGAGCCCTTGCTGGCCATGATCGACGAATTTGCTCCTAAGCTCGCGGCCATCAGCCCGCACTTTCGTGCGGACGCGCGCTCGATGTTCCGAATCCATCGCGATGTTCGCTTCAGCAAGGACAAGAGTCCCTACAAGACGCACGCGGCTGCGCAGTTTCGCCACAAGGCAGGCAAGGATGCCCACGCCCCTGGCTTCTATCTGCACATCGAGCCGGGGAGCGTGTTCGTGGGTGCTGGCCTGTGGCGGCCGGATGCCGACTGCTTATTGCGCATCCGTCGCCGCATCGTCGACAAGCCCAAGGAGTGGCAGGCGCTGCTTGCGGCGGCCGATTTCCGGGACCACTGCCAGCTCCGTGGCGACTCGCTTGCCCGTCCTCCTCGCGATTTCGATCCCGAGCATCCGCTCATCGATGATCTCAAGCGGAAGGACTTCATCGCGCTCGTCGAACTGGACGATTCGGATGTGTTGGCTGCTGACTTTGCGGATCGGGTGGCAGTAGCGTGTCGCAGATTGGCTGGCTTCTGTCAGTTTCTGTGCAGAGCCGTGGGGGTGCCGTTCTAGCGATTGGTGGGGCA
>JAHEAK010000629.1 GCA_024642805.1 Kofleriaceae bacterium
CACAAGACCATGCAGCGCACCCAGACCTTGGAAGCCGCCGCACGCGAACAGATTGGCGCAGCACCCAAGCCAGGTGCCCCACGTGCGACCACCCAGGAAGAGGAAGAAATGGCCGACCTGCAGGGCAACCTGAGCCAGGTGGGCATCTCATCCCTGCTCGTCTTGCTCGAGATGGAGCGCAAGACCGGTGTGCTGACCATCACCCGCGAGGGCGACGAGTCGGTGACTGCCAAGGTCTACATCCGCAAGGGCCACACCATCGCCGCCGAGATCGTCGGGCTCGAGGAGCCGCGCAACGAACTGGCCGTCTACTTCATTCTCGAGTGGTCGAGCGGCCGATTCTCCTTCGAGGCCGGCGCCGTCGAGCGCAACGTTGAAATCGACACCAGCACCACGGCCCTCCTGATGGAGGGTGCACGCCGCATCGACGAGAGCGGCATCAGTCGCTACTGAGCGACCTCGCTGCGCGCCAGGCTTCGCGCTCACGGTGGCGCAGGTGCAGGTAGTCGCGCTACCGCCCTCTTCGTGCGCGTCGCCCGCTACTCTTTGCCGACGCTGGCTTCGATGTCGTACTTCTTCATCAACTTACGGAAGTACTTACGATCGATGTCGGACTCGCGCGCTGCGTGCGAGATGTTGCCGTCGTGACGACGCAGCAGTGACACGATGTAGTCGCGCTCGAAAGCCGAGACCCACTTCTCTTTGGCGTCTTTGAAGGTGATGTCTCCCGAGACCAGCTCCGTCGATGGCACTGGCGGTTCCGAGGCCAGCGACATGCCCGAGCCGACGCTGGAATCTGGATCGGCGGCAGGTGGCTGGTAGGGGGTCGGCGAAGGCCGCGCATCGCGCATGTGCTCAGGCAAGTCGTGGGGCTCGATGATGCCGGTCTCGCAAAAGGACACGGAGCGCTCGATGACGTTGACCAGCTCGCGAACGTTGCCGGGCCAGTTGTAGCTCATCAAGAGCTGCAGGGCCGCAGGCGAGATGCCGCGTGCACGTCGCGAACCGTCTGGCGCAATGTTGTAGCGCTGGTTCTCGAGGAAGTGATTGATGAGCAACGCGATGTCATCGGTGCGCTCGCGCAGTGCCGGCAGGCGCACGCGCACCACCGAGAGGCGATAGAAAAGGTCCTGGCGGAAGTTGCCAGCTTTGACCTCTTGCTCGAGGTTTCGGTTGGTCGCGGCGATGATGCGAACGTCGATCTTCGTGCTTTTGGAGGCACCTACGCGCCGAACCTCGCGGTTCTCGAGAACGCGCAAGAGCTTTGGCTGCAGATCGATGGGCAGCTCGCCGAGCTCGTCGAGAAAGAGCGTGCCGCCATCGGCCATCTCGAAGAGACCTTGCCTGGTCATGACGGCGCCGGTGAAGGAACCCTTCTCGTGACCAAAGAGCTCCGACTCGATCAAGTTGGGCGGTACCGCGCCACAGTCGAAGATGATGATGGGGCCTTTGGAGCGCGGGCTGAGTTTGTGAATGCTCTGCGCAACCACCTCTTTACCGGTGCCGGTCTCGCCCTCGATGACCACGGTGGTGGCGGTCGGCGCAATCTTTTCGATGATGGAGTAGAGCTGGCGCATCTGCGCGTTGGCGCCAATGATGTCGCCGCACTGATCGGAATCGGATGGCACGATGGCCACTTCCTCTTCCTTGGCGTTGAAGCGAAAGGCCGTCTGCCCAACCGCGATGGTGCTGCCGGGGGTGAGGAAGGCTTCGCGAATCCGGACCTTGTTGACGAAGGTGCCGTTGGTGGAGCGCAGATCCACGAGGGCGTATCCGGAATCCTCTTGAACGATCTTGGCGTGATAACGCGAGGCGGTTTGATCTTGGACGACGACGTCGTTGTCGCTCATGGCCCCGAGCGAAACCTCTTCCTTGTCGAAAGAGTAGTCGCGCACAACGCGCCCGTCAGAGCTCAGCTGGGTGAGCGTGCAGCGCCGCAGATGAAGAGTCGGTCCTGTCTGTCGATCGCTGTAGGCGATCTTCGTTGGCGGCACGAAGTCCGGGAACTTACTCCGCTTGCGTTTCTCTCCGGTGGCATCCTGGTCCGTATCCGACATCGACGCGTATCATACTCAGCGCTGGCCGGGATGACTACCCGAGGCCGCTTTCATGTGATATCGGCAGCCCCAATGACCCGAAAGGACGGCGTAGACATCCACCTCGACGACGAGGGCCAGCCCAGGGTCATTCCGCGCTACATGGTCGTCGAAGAGGAACTGGCCGGCGTGCGCCTCGACCAGTTCCTGGTCAAGAAGATCCCGCGTTTGTCGCGCAACAAGATCCAAAAGATCATCAAGGACTTCGTAAAGCGAGAAAACGGCCGCCCGCTGCGCGCAAATTCACGTGTCGAGCTGGGCGAGACCGTCGTGCTGCTCTTGCCCGCCCGCGAAGAGCCGCCCTGCCCGCGCAGCTTCGTTTCGCTCTATGAGGACGAGACGGTCATGGTCCTGGACAAACCAGCTGGTCTGCCGGTGCACGCCTCCGCCAAATTCTACTTCAACACCCTCACCCGCGTGCTTCTGGAGCACTACGGGGAGCCGCCCCCGCAGATCTGTCATCGCATCGACATGGAGACCTCTGGCTGCATGCTGGTCGCCTTCGACAAAGCCACCGCCGCGCAGATGAAGCTAGCCTTCGAGGCCCGCAAGACCCGCAAGACCTATGTGGCCCTGGTGCACGGCGAGCCGCCCTGGCAGGAGACCACCCGCATCGACATGCCGCTTGGTCTGGTCGATCCCGATCAGCCCATCACCATTCGCATGTGCGTTCGCGACGATGCCCCGCACGCCCATACCGACGTGCGAATTCTCGACGTACCGGCGCCCGGCTACACCCTGCTCGAGTGCAAGCCGATTACCGGTCGCCAGCACCAGATTCGCGCGCACCTCAGTGCCAGCGGCTATCCCATCGTCGGCGACAAGCTCTACGGCCACGGCGATGCGGCCTTCAGTCAGTTCTGTCACACGGGCATGACGCCGGAGCTCTTGCGTCGCTTCGAACTGCCGCGACACGCACTGCACGCGCAGGAGCTCAGCTTTCCCCATCCACACAAAGGCATGATGACGGTGCGTGCGCCCATGCCAGCCGATTTGCAGGCCTTCATGGACGGGGGCTGTCGCTTGCCCGAAGACGACGAGCAAGACGACTGGCTGCGCGAACTCCTCGACGACTAGCGCTGCCTTGTCCCTGCCTAGTTCCAGAGAATGGCGAATGGCAAACGAGCCTGTGGCTGGCCAGGCTCCGACCACATGCTGGCAGGAATAGCTTCCTGCAACTGTGCGCTGCTCTCGCCAGGGAGAAGACCGAGCAAAGCCATCAGCGGGGCCAGGGGCGCCAACTCCTGGCTCTTGCTCTGGGCCGCCGCTCCGAAAGGACCGCCGCCGAGCACCTTGCTGAGCAAGCTCTGCGTGGCTTGCGGGAGCATGACGATGGAGGCCTTCTCGCCCTTGGCAAAACCGGCTTTTGTCTTGGCGTAGTCGATCGCGTCCATAAGGCCGCCGAGCTTATCGACCAGATGGATGCTGAGCCCCTGCTCGCCCGTCCACACGTGGCCACGGCCGACTTCATTGACGGCCTCGGTCTTCATGTC
>JAHEAK010000068.1 GCA_024642805.1 Kofleriaceae bacterium
CAGTCCAGGGGCGTGCGCTGCAGCCGGTGAGCGTCTTCCTTGACCTTGCCAGTGCCGATGCGAACGATGGCGCCAGACGGCATGGACAACTCGCTCGTCGAGCCTTGCCGCTCAACACGCCCTTGATCCTGCTGTAGGTCGTTGGCTGTGGCTCTTGGCTGCGGGTGAGCTGTGGTGCTCGCTTGATCGGCAAGCCGTGTCGTGGCCGCGGGCGTGTCGACGCCTAGGTACATGACCAGAGCGGCAGTAACAGCCAGCAATGCCGAACCAGCCAGTGCGCCCAGTCCAAAGAAGAAGGTGGGCGAGCCCAGAGCGCTAGCGCCCGGGACCGGCGATAGCGAGAGCGGGGCTGCCCATGCCTCTTTGCGCTCGATGCAGATCATGACCGTGCCCGCCACACTCGAGGCCGCAGCCAGTCGGCGCGCATTTTCACGAACGGGTTCCAGTTGGTCGCGAAGCTTCTTGCGAGCTCGACACAGGCGCTGACGTACGGCTGCTTCACTCAATCCCAGCGCGCCCGCCACCTGTTCGTGGGACTCGTCGAGAGTGTAGTAGAGCAAAAGGGGCTCGCGATAGCGACTAGGTAGAACTCGTAGGGCGGCGTTGGCCTGGCGCCAGCTCTCTTCTCTTTCAATGGTCTCGAGCGGCGAACCTTGTGCACAGGCGAGCGTGTCAATGGCATCGAGCCCAGCCTGGGCGATCGGGGCATGGCGGCTCTGGTGGCGTCGCCAATAGCGCGCCGTGTTGCGCACAATGCCGGCGAGCCAGGGACGAAAGGCACTCGGCTCTTTGAGATCGGCAAGCCGTACCCAGGCCGTCACCAGCGCTTCTTGCGCAAGGTCTTGTGCGCTGTCGTAGTCACCGGTGCTGCTGTAGGCCACGGCGCGCGCCATGTTCTGCGTGCGCTGCACGAGGATGGCGAAGGCCTGGCTCTGGCCACGTTGCGCGGCACGAACCAGCTCGGCGTCTGAACAAGAGGGCGACATGCTTTCTTCTCTATGAGAGACCGCTCCCACGATTGTGTGACGCACAAAAACTAGAAAAGTTGCGTGGCCTTGCTCATCGCCGCCGCAAGCGAGGAGGCGGGTTGCTGTATAAACTGCTGAAACTACATATGTTGTGTCCCTGGCGCAGCGCTTACGGCCACGCCGGCCTCCCCGGACCAAGCCCTCCTCTCGCCCCCCTCGGCCAGGCTCACTCGCCCAGCCACTCGCACACCCCCGAGCTTTGCCCCCCGAAAGCCGCCGGGTTGCACGAGTGTGCGCCCTGGCACCAGCCATCGCTCGGCGAGGCGCACAGAGCTTCGCAGCGCCGAAGTAGCTGGTCGCCGACCAGGCTTTCGGCGCACGCCAGGCCCGGATCGCACTCGTCATCGCAGCTGCACTCGTGTCGTGTGAATTGATTGAGATCGAAGCTTGGCTCACAGCGATTGCCAAGGCACTCGAAACCGGGCGCGCAAGGCCGTGCTGGCAACTCGCACTCGCTGCTCGCGCTCACGCAGATCCCCTGCAGACCGGATTCATCACCGCACACGCCCTCACCGCGACACTCGCGATCGAATTCGCATGGCCGGGCGCAGCGCCGCACAAGGGTCGTGCCCTCCTGACCCGAGAGGCAGCGCTCCGCACCTTGGCAATCGCAATCGCGCTCACAGGCCGTCGGGCTAGCGGAGCCACAATTGCCAGCTTCCTCGTCGAGCACATCGACGACCAGGGGTTGATCGCCTGCCAAGATCATCCACGAGCCGGGCGAAGGGAAGAGCAGGTGCAACTCGCGCGTGACCGTCTCGCTGTCCTCACAGTCGTTTCCCGATCGCCACAACATGACCTGCATGGACATCAGCTGCTCGGGCAGATTCTTCACGTGCGTCGGAGTTGCCGACCAGCTACCTGGTCGATCTCCAGGGCATTGCGATAGGGAGACCCGCAGGCGGGCCGAGCGAGCGACACGAGGCGTTTCACTGTCGAGGAGAGTGGCCGATAGCAGCGGAGCCTCGATGGCGTGCCAGGCGCTACAACTCGGATCGGCGTCGGTACGCGCGGCTGCGTCGACGAGCTCTGCAAGGGCGCCATCGAGGGAGGCGTTTGGCTCGCTGCTTGGGTTTTGGGGCCAGCAGGCACAGCTCAGAAGCACGAGGGGCAGGAGTCGGCGCATGGAGCTGAGTGGTGTCGGCGCCATGGGATTATGAGACTATCGACAGGTGCAGCGATTTTTCTCCTGCGTCGCCTTTGGCGCTGTGCTCACGCTCCTGTGCAGTGGATCGCGGGCGCAGCCGGCAGCGCCACGAGTAGCGCTGCAATGGGGCTCGCAGGAGGGCTGTCTCGATCGCCCGCAGCTGGTTGCGGCGGTCTCTGCCGCGGCGCCCACTAGCCTGCTCGTCGACACGGATGCCGATGCCGAGATTCGCGGTCGGGCCGAGCAGGCCAGCGATGGCTCCTGGTCGATTGCGATCACCGTCGTCGACGCCAAGGGCAAGCTGCTCGGCGAGCGCGACTTGCACGTGGCGGAGGCGGGCTGCCAGGCTCTGGTCGAGCACGTCGTTCTGGTCACCGCCATGCTCGTCGACTCGGCCATGGTGCGCGCCGCTTCCGAAACCAAGAGCGGAGCACAGGAGCACGATGACGGCCCGGGATCGAGCCGGCTACAACCCGTCGACGATCCGCAAAATCCACTCTATCGGCAAGCGCTGCCGGTGACCACCGTGCCGCGTTTGCGCATCAGCCTGGGCCCTGGTGTGGAGCTTGGCAGACTGCCGTCGGCGAGTCTGGGCATGCGCCTTGGTGGAGCCTGGCGTTTCGCTGGTGGCATCGAGTGGGCGCTGGCCGCTTATGCCTTCCCCGAGGTGGTGGTCTCGGTCGCCGAAGGCGAGGAGATGGCCCTGCGTTGGCGGGGGCTGGCCAGCGCGATTTGCGTGCCGACGGCAACGCTTGCGGCCTTCGAGCTGCGTGCCTGTGGCGGAGCGCGCATTGGTGAGATGCGTGCGCAAGGACGCGGCTTCGTCGTCGATGAGCGCCAGCGCGAGCTCGTCGCCGACCTCGATGTCGAAGTCATAGCGAGCCGGGCACTCGTTGGCAGACTCTACCTGGCCGCGTCCCTGGGCGCGCTGGCGGCCCTGCGCCGGCCGCAATTCGGCTACGAGAGCGAGACCGGCAGCTTTGAGCCCGTGCATGCACCGCCGCTCTTTGGGGCTGGCGCACAAATCGCCCTCGGCCTGCGCTTTTTGTAATAAACCCGAGCACGGCGCGCCGCTAACCCTATTTCATGTCCGCAAGCCCCCAGATACAGGCAGCTCCCTCGCTGCCCAGCTTTCGCGAGATCTATCGCGAGCACGCCACCTTCTTGTGGCGGGTGCTGCGGCGCTTGGGGGTTCCGGAGGCCGACACCGAGGACGTGCTGCAAGAGGTCTTTCTGGTCGCGCACCGCAAGCTGGCCAGCTTCGAACATCAGTCGAGCCTGCGCACCTGGCTGTACGGCATTGCCTATCGCTCGGCCTCGGAGTATCGACGACGCCCACACGTTCGGCGCGAGGTGGCAACCGAGTCGCCAGATCTTGGCAGTGAAAGCGCCAAGCAGCCGGGGCTCTTGGATCAGCATCGAGCAAGGCAGAGTCTGGATCGCATCCTTGCCGAGCTCGACGAGCACAAGCGCGCGGTCTTCGTGTTTTATGAAATCGAGGAGCTGGCCATGGACGAAGTCGCGCACATCATGATGTGCCCGGTGCAGACGGCCTACTCACGCTTACGAGCCGCACGCACGCATGTGAGTGCCGCGGCCCAGCGCCTGGCCCTGCAGGAGCAGCAGCGATGTTAGAGGACGCTAAGAAGCAAAAGGGGCCACGATGTTGAAAGACGCACCCAAACCTTTGCTCACAGATCGTGAGACCCCTGACGCGCTTCGCGACATGTTGCGCGCGGCTCGCCAGGACGCGCCCAGTGATGCGCAGCTGGCTCGTCTAATGACACGTCTGGACGCTATCGAGAGTCCCGCGGCGGCAACGAGTGGTCTGGGCATGACCAAGACCCTGGCCATCGTCACCACGCTGGCACTGGTTGCGGGCGGCACGCTCTGGTCGCTGCGCGATCGCACGCCTGCTTCTGGCGCCCACCCGCGCGAAGAGCAGCCCGTGCCGGCGCTTGCCAAGGTCGCAGCGTCGGCGGCGAACGCTGAGCTTTCGGAGAGCTCAGCGAGTGCAGGGGACAAGGACTCGGCCGACGCTAGCGGGACGGCCGAGCCAGCCCACGCCAAGCTGGCCCGCCGCGAGCTCGATGGCCAGGGCCTTTCGGCAAAGGCCCCTGGCTCCTCGTCTGGCTCCTCGTCTGGCTCCTCGTCCACCGACCAGGCAGGGTCGCACGCCGAGCAGAAGCTCTTGGGCGGCCGGCAGCTCGACACGGCGGGGGGCACGCAGGCGCAGGCGGAGATTCCGAGTGAGCCCGCGTTGGTGCAAGGCGCGCGCACGGCCCTTCGCCAGGGTTCTATCGATGAGGCCGCGCGCCTGCTCGGCTTGCACGAGCGCCACTATCCGAGCGGCGTCCTGGTCGAGGAGCGCGAAGCACTGGCGATAGAGCTCTTGCTGGCCAGCGGCGATAAAGAGGCTGCTCGAGCCCGTTTGGCGACTATGAATAAGAACTTTCCTAATTCCTCGTATCGCCAGCACCTGGGTGAGCTCGTGAGCGCGCAAACACCATGAGGAACTCGCTCCTTGCCCTGTGCATGATGGTACTTGCCGCGTGTCAGGTGGACTCGCAGGTCGGCTCCAACGCGCGCCTCGCCCAGGATGCCAGCGTCGCCGACGCGCAGGGACTTGCCGACGCGCCACGCACGCCTGCATGTGTCGACCATGTCGATAATGATGCCGACGGCCTCATCGACTTCCCCTACGATCCCGGCTGCACGAGCGGAGAGGACGATGACGAGGGCGATCCGGCGGTTTTGCCCGCTTGCTTCAACGCCATCGACGACGACGCTGACGGCATCACGGATTTTCCCCTCGAGCCAGGCTGCGAGTCGGCGGCCGACGAGGATGAGATCGATCCCGCGATCGTTCCGCGCTGTGCCGATGGCATCGACAACGATGGCAACGGCGATACCGACTATCCCGACGACATCGGTTGTTATGCAGCCGGCGACCTCGAGGAGTCGAGCGTCACCAGCTAAAGTAAAAACCGAGCGGGCGAATATTTGTTGATAATGGCCCTGCCAGCTCGCCACTCACTTGCATGGCCATCCCCCTTGCGCGCCCTCGCGATCTCCACTCGTCACAGCAATCTCCCCTTCGCGCGCGTTCTCCCTTCCCCTTCTTCCTACTGCTGTGCATCCCTCTGGTGCTGCTTGTGGCCTGCTCGCCTGGGCAGGACACAGCCACCAGCGATGCGGGACTAGAGGTCGATGGCGAGGCCGTGGAGTGCACACTCGACATCAATGAATACGATCCCTGTTATCTCGGGCCCGAAGGCAGCCAAGATGTAGGTGCCTGTCACGCGGGCGGTCGTCTCTGTCAGGATGGAAGCTGGACCGAGTGCCGCTACCAGACTCTGCCAAGCGCCGAGCTGTGCAACCAGATCGATGACGACTGCAATGGCACCATCGACGACCAGCTGCAGGACGCCTGTGGTCATTGCCAACCGGCGCCCAGCCAGGCGGCGCGCTGCGTAGGCACTGGCTGCTTACAGCCCTTGCCCCATCCCGAAGGCAGCGAATGTGCCGACGCCTGCTGCAATTGTCTCGTGCTCACCGACTTCCAGGAGAGCGTTGTGTTTCACCAGACCTTCTTTTTGTGCGACTGGGACGGGCTGTGCGCCGAGGCTGGCGAAAGTGATCGCGGCTGGGATCGATTCTTGGTCGACGCGCAGCTCACCGGCGATGCCAGCATTCACATGCGCTTTCGCGCCGCCACGACAGAGGGCCAGCTGGGCAGTGCGACCTGGCATGAGGCGATCGTCGACGTCAGCGAGCCCTCGCTCTTTCGCTTCGGCGATCCCGAGGCCTTTGCCGAGTACGTGGAGATCGAAGTGACACTGCGCGCGAGCCAAGGAAGCTTGCAGCTATGTCAGCTGCGCGCCGAGCCTGTGCAGTTCATTTGAGACCAGGCGCGCCCTGCGCCTTGGGGGCTCTCGGAATCGGCCTGCGCCTTGGGGGCTCTCGGAATCGGCCTGCGCCTCGGGGCTCTCGGAATCGCCCTGCGCCTCGGGGCTCTCGGAATCGCCCTGCGCCTAGGGGCTTTCGGAATCGGGAGGCGGCACCGGTGTGTCGGAAACGCCTGTGGTCTCATCCCACTCAGGAGTGGCGATAGAGGCCGTTCTGCGCAGCTTGCCGACCACTTCGAAGATGCGCTGCGGATCGCGCTTGCCCTTGACCATGATGGGCTCGAGCTCTTTGACTTCGATCTGGTCGGCGATGGCGTTGCGCGTGTTCTCGCTGAGCAGAATTTGACCTGGCAGGGCCGCGCCACATAGACGAGCAGAGATGTTCACGTGATCGCCAATGGCCGTGTACTCCATCGACTTGCTGGAGCCCATGTAGCCGGCAATCACCGGGCCGTTGTTGATGCCAATACCAATCTTGACCTCGTCCTCGCCGAGGCCGCGCAGGCGCTCGTTGAGGACCGCCAGTCCATCGAGCATGTCCAGCGAGCACAGGACCGCGTTGAGCGTGTCATTTCCGCGTGCGATGGGCGCTCCAAAGAGGGCCATGATGCCGTCGCCCATGAACTTGTCGAGGGTGCCGTTGTGCCTGTGGATAGCGTCGACCATCAGCTCGAAGTAGTCGTTGAGGATCTCGACGATGTGCGCCGGTTGATGCATCTCCGTCCAGCGGGTGAAACCGCGGATGTCGGAGAAGAGCACCGCCGTGTCGCGCAGCTCGCCGCCGCGCTGCAGCTGAACCTTTCCGGAGACCACCTGCTCGACGATCTCCGGAGGCAAGAGGCGCTCAAAATCGCGACGGGCCAAGGCTGCCTGTTCGATCTCTTTGGCCTTGTAGGCGTTGTCGATCGCACGCCCTGCCTGGGCGGCTAGACCGGTCAGGATCTGCAGATCTTTGTGCGAGAAGACGCCTCGCGCGTAGAGCGAGTCCAGGTGCACGATGCCAAAGAGCTGAGAGCGATAGATCATCGGCACGCACATGGTCGAGCGCATGCCCATGGCCATGACCGATTTGGCTCCCGAGAATCTCGAGTCGAGCATGGCGTCGCTGGTCAGCACTGCGGCGCCGCTGCCGAAGACTTCGTTGATGACCGTGTTGGACAGGACGATGTCTTCGGTCTCGTCATTGCGCTGCTTGGTGGCTCGCGGCTTGAGGGCGCGCGTGATCGGATCCATGAGCAGGATCACGCCGCGATCGGCTGGCAAGAGCTTGAAGACCTCATCGAGGATTCGCGCCAAGAGCTTGTCGATGTCGGCCTCCAGACCGATGGCCTGATTGAGCTCGCTGGCGATGCGCAGCTTCTCGTAGTCTTGCTTGAGTTGCTCGTGGCTGGTGATCTGCTCGACGGGCAGGAACTTCTCATTGCCGCGACCATCGACCCGCGAATGGATCATGGGTTGCGCGGCGCCGCCTTCGAAGCTCACGTGCGAGTCGAGGATGACCTCGGAGATCGGGTCGGTGGAGAACTGCACGATCGTTGTGCCGAACTGCACCTGATCGCCGTTTTGCAACACGGCCGTCTTGATCTGCGCACCATTGACGAAGGTGCCGTTCGAGCTGTCGAGGTCGCGCAGGTTCCAGGCGCCCTTGTCGAAGACCAGGTACGCGTGGCGACCGGAGGAGCGAGGGTCGGCGAGGGGCACGGTGCTGTCGGGCTGGCGACCGATCGTGGTCTGTGCGAGGAGCTTGACCTCGCGTCTCTTGCCATCGATGTTGAATATGAACTTTGCCATCGAGTTCGACCGTCGAAGCGAAGTCTCTGGCGAGCCACGCCTGGTCAGTTTACGACACTTCGGTCCCGCACGGCAGCTCTGCGGTGGTATGCAGCCTTGCTCTGCCCGATCTCCTGACATACTTCGATGAGCAGCCGGGACTCGATGAGCTGCCCGAGGTCTTTCCCAGTCCCTTCGCCCTCGAGCCCTGTGCCCTGGCAAAGCGGGCCGCTCAGGTGCTCCAGGATGAATTGCGCACCGGTCGCTTTGCCGTCCATGAGGCCGAATTCAACAGCCCCGGCGCGGGAAAAATGTTTGGGGTGCTGGTCGTGCGCGACCAGCAAGGCCGTGTGGGTTTTCTTCGCGCCGTGTCGGGAATGCTGGGCAAGGAGTGGCAGGTCGCCGGTCTGGCCCCGCCCGCTTTCGACCTGGCGGCGCACGATGCCAGCTGGCCCGCCGGGCAGGAGCGCCTCAACGCCATGGAAGCCGCACGCCATGCCTTCGCCGATGCGGCCTCGACTCGCTCCTTGCTGGCAAGGGAAGGAGAACTCGACGCGGCACAGCGGGCCGAGCGCGCACAAGTGCAAGAGCTACACAGCCGGCGACGGGCTGCTCGCGCCGCTCGCCGTGTCGCCCTTCAACAAGCAGCGGGCAGTGCGGCGAGCAGGCAGCTGCAGCTGCAAGATCTCGAAGAGGCCAGTCGAGCCGACACACGCGAGTTGCGGGAGCTGCGCCAGCGCCATAAAGACGAGCGCGCCACTTTCGCCTCTGAGCTGAGCGAGCTGCGAGCCAAGCTCGATGGTCTCAAGGCGGAGTCGGTGGCTTATTGCAACCTCTTGCTGGCCGGCGTTCGCGAGCGCTATCACATCTGCAACGCGCGCGGAGAGTGCCGCTCGCTCTTGCAGCTCTTTGCACCCAAGGAGCCGCCAGGAGGCACTGGCGATTGCGCCGCGCCCAAACTGCTCTGCTATGCCCACAGGCACTCCCTGAGGCCCCTAGCGCTCGCGGAATTTTGGTGGGGTGCGGGGCCAGCGGGCGGAGGTCGCGTGCATGGTCAGTACTATCCAGCCTGTCGCGGCAAGTGCGAGCCACTCATGCACTTCATGCTCGAAGGGATCGAGCAAGCGGCTGCCCCCATCTTTGCCACCGAGACCGCGCCAAGATCGAGCTTGCTGCGCGTCTACGAGGACGAATATTTGATCGTCGTCGACAAGCCCGCCGGCATGCTCTCGGTGCCAGGCGCCAGCGAGCGACTGCAAGACTGCGCGCAGCTGCGAGTGCAGGCCGAGTGCAACACACCGGGCTACCCACTGGCCGTGCACCGTCTCGATCTCGACACCTCGGGACTCCTGCTCCTGGCAAAGAGCCAGCTGGCTCGCACCCTGTGTCAGCGCCTCTTTGCCGAACGCAAGGTGGAGAAACACTACCTGGCCTGGCTCAACGGCGAGCTCCCTGGCCAGCTCGGTAGCGCTGGCAGGATCGACTTAGCCTTGCGTGTCGATCTCGACGATCGACCGCGCCAGATCGTCGATACGCTACATGGCAAGCCGGCCCGAACCGACTATGAGCTCCTCGCCCGCTGCGATGGCTTCACTAAAGTTCGCCTCACGCCGCACACGGGCCGCAGCCACCAGCTGCGCGTGCACTGCTCGCATCCCCAGGGTCTGGGGGCGGCTATCGTCGGTGACAGGCTCTACGGAATTTCCGGCGCGCGGCTCCTGTTGCACGCCGAGTTCCTAGCTTTTCGACATCCCTTCACGGGCCAGATGCTCGAGATTCGATCGCCGGCTGGCGAGGAGTTCTCGCTCGCGGCAGTGAGAACAAATACTTGAAATTAAAGTAAAAACGAAGGGCGCTGTGTCTTGACAGAGGACCCCGGCTGCGAAAATCTAACTCGGTTTTATGACGAAATTGGGAGGGGCGCATGATTCGTGCTCAAGACGTCTCTAAGTACTACGGTTCCAAGCGGGCCCTCGGGCCGGTTTCCTTCGAGATCGAAGATGGCGAAACGGTCGGTTTCCTCGGCCTCAATGGTGCGGGCAAGACCACGGCCTTGCGCATCTTCGCCTGCGATCTTCGGCCATCGGCTGGCTCGGTGGTGGTCGGCGACATCGATGCCGTAAAAAATCCTCACGAGGTGCGCAAGCGCATCGGCTACCTGCCCGAGAATCCACCTCTGTACACGGAGATGATCGTCGACGAGTACCTGAGCTATGCGGGTCGGCTGCGCCAGATGAGCAAGCAGCAGATCGAAAAGCGCATACCGGCCGTGCTCGAGGCGACCGACCTCACCGAGGTTCGCAACGAGATCATCGGCACTTTGAGTCACGGCTATCGGCAGCGGGTCGGCGTCGGTCAGGCCATCATGCACGAGCCCATGCTGCTCATTCTCGACGAGCCCACACGCGGACTCGACCCGGTGCAGATCGTCGAGATGCGCAACATGATCCAGAACCTGAAGGACAACCACACCGTCCTGGTGTCGAGCCACATTCTCACCGAGATCAGCGAGACCTGCGATCGCCTGCTGGTGCTCGGCAAGGGCAACATCCTGGCCTCTGGCAGCGAGAGCGACCTGGCCGCGCAGATGCAAAACACCGCGCGCACGATCGTTGCGGTCAAGGCCAAGGAGGGCGCCTCGAGCGAAGAAGTCGCCAAGATCTTGCGCGAAGTCGAGAGCGTCAGCGAGGTGAGCATCGGTGGCATGGAAGAGGGGGCTACCGTTTTCGAGGTCCTCAGCGGTGGCGAAGTTCGCGCCGAGCTGTGTCGAGTTCTCGTCGGCGGTGGTCACGATGTCTTGCAGCTCGCTCGCAACCATCGCGAACTCGAGAACATCTTCCTCAAACTGGTGAAGGATGGAGGACAGAGCAGTGCGCGCAACTAGCATCATTTTTCGCCGCGAGCTCAGCTCGTACTTGCGGTCGCCCGTGGGATATCTGATCGCTGCCGCCATGTTGCTGGTGTGCGGCATCCTCTTCCAGAGCCAGGCCATGGACAAAGAAGCGGCGCTCAGCGCGGATGTGCTCAGTGCCTTCTTCCGCTTCGCCAGTGGCTGCACCATTGGTGCCGCCATTGCCCTTAGCATCCGCTTGATCGCTGAGGAGAGACAGCAGCACACCATCGTGTTGCTCAACACCTCGCCCATCCGCGACGTCGAAATCATCATGGGCAAATTCCTGGCGGCATTTACCTTTCTGTCGATGATCGTGCTGGCCTCTTTCTACATGCCCATGCTCATCAAGGTGAACGGCAAGATCACCTACTCGCAGGTGCTGGTTGGTTACCTGGGCTTGGTGTTGCTCGGTGGCGCGGTGCTGGCTATCGGCATGTTTGCATCCGCCCTCACCAAGCAACAGCTGGTGGCGGCTGCGGTCGCGCTGGTGCTAACCGTCAGCATGGTTCAGCTCTATCCCCTCGGCCTCAAGCTCGACGATCCGCTGCGTGGCGTGTTCCAAGAGCTCGACCTGTGGCACGTGCACTTTGGGCTCGGCTTCATGAAGGGCGTGCTCAATCTCAAGGACCTGGTCTACTACTTGGCCGTGATCTACTTCTTCCTCTTGCTGGCTACCAAGACCATGGAGGCAAAACGATGGCGTTAAGAGTTGGATCCCCGTGGTGGCTATCCGCAGTGCTGCTGGCTGGTCTCTTCTTTCTCTTCATGGGCCAGCGCGCCTTTTCGCACACCGATCTGGCCGCCATGTTGAGCTGGCTTGGCTGCATCCTGGTCGCTGGATCCCTGGGCGCGCGCGCCTGGGTGCTGATGCAAGCGCGTGGTGCCCAGCGTCGGATCGAGATCATCTCGATTCTCAGTAGCGTCGGCGTCTTGGTCGCGCTGCTTCTGTACTATCTCACCACCAAGAGCGGCATGAGCCTGCTCGGCATGAAGGACCCTGCCTTCGTCGAGCGTTGGCAGCTGGTCATGACCCCGCTGTGGCTGATCGTGTTGACGGCGAGCCTGGTGCCTTTGCTGCTCATCGAGACCTCGCTGGGCCTGGCTCGTAGGGCCAGCTTTCGGCGCGAGGATGCCGGCCCCGACGCATCCGTGGATGTCTATCGGGTGCGCGAGATGGCCAGCTCCGGCCTGAGCATTGCCCTGGCCGCCGCCTTCCTGATGGTGACCTGCAACATCGCCGATCAGCGCAACATGCGCAAAGACGTGTCCTACTTCAAAACCTCCAGCCCTGGCTCGGCAACCACCAACATGGTCAAGTCGATGAGTCAGCCTCTGCAGGTCTTGCTCTTCTTTCCCGAGAACAGCGAAGTACTCACCGAGGTGCACAACTACTTCAAGGTGCTCAGTAGCAGCACGGGCAACCTCAACGTCGAAGTGCGCGATCGCTTGATCGACTCGGCCATTGCCAAAGAGCACAAGGTGAGTCGGGATGGTGTCGTCCTGCTCTTGAACGGCGACAAGTCCGAGCAGTTCAGCGTCGAGACCGACATCACCAGGGCTCGCAAGAAGATCCTCCGCGAGTTCGATGGCGAGTTTCAAAAGTCGCTCATGGCTGTCATGCGCGCACCCAAGGTGGCGTATTTCAGCACTGGCCACGGCGAGCTCAACGATCCGGCTGCGGACAAGGGCGGCGACATCGCGCTCAATCAGTCGCAGATTCTCAAGCTCCAGCTAAAGAAGCTCAACTACCTGGTCAAGGACTACAAGGGATTTGGGGCGCCCGTGCCTGCCGATTGCAGTCTGCTCTTCGTGCTGGCGCCGCGCTCGGGCCTCCTCGACGAGGATCTCCAGGCGATCGACGACTACCTGGCCCAAGGTGGCGCCGCGATCATCTCCTTTGACCCCGACTCCAAGATGAAGATGGGTGTGCTCGCCGGTCGTCTGGGCGTGGAGTTCAATCCCGCCCCGATCGCCGACGAGAAAGAGTTCATGCAGCGCTCGCGCAGCGACTCGGACCACTCGCTGATCCTCAGCAATCAATTCCTCTCGCACGCATCGATCGCCACCCTGAGCCAGGGCTCAGCACGCTCGGCCATGCTCTTCGTGAAACCGGGCTCCTTCGATGAGGTGCCCTTCTCGGAGGAGCGCGCCGATCGCAAACGCACCCACGTGGTTCGCAGCATGAGCTCGAGCTTCCGCGATGTCGCCGATGCTCTGGGCAATCAGAACTACATCTTCGATCGGGGCACCGAGAAGCGCGATCGCTATCCGCTCATTACCGTTGTCGAGGATCCAAGTGCCAAACCAGCCAAAGCGGCCGAAGGTGTCACCAGCAACGGCATGCGCGTCGTGCTCGTCGCCGACTACGAGCTGTTCAGCGATGGCATCGTGGCTCGACTTCCCGTCGTGCAATTTCTGCTCGACGACCTCGTCAAGTGGACGGGCGGTGAAGAGGTCTACGCCGGCGAGACCATTTCCGAAAAAGACATGCGCATCGAACACACCAAGAGCAAGGATGCGATCTGGTTTTGGGGAACGATGGCGGGAGCGCCGATGTTGATGCTCGGCATTGGCTTGCTCGTCATTGGTCGCCGACGCCATCGCGCTCAAGGGAGTCAGCAATGAGACTGGGACCAGTGATTCACGGCGGCCTTCTCTTGGTCGCTTTGTTGTTTGCCTATCAAACATCCACCCGCAGCAAGACCAAAAAGCCCAAGCAAGGCACTCACCTGGTGTGGAAGGAGAGCAAGCCAACC
>JAHEAK010000630.1 GCA_024642805.1 Kofleriaceae bacterium
AGCTAATAAGAACTATTCTCATGAATACCACGGGCAGCATGGTCGTGCACTACGAGGGCAAGGACCTCGATTTCGGCGCCGAGTGGCCCGAGGTCGAGTACAGGCAAGCGGTGCTCGACGAGACTGGCGTCGACATCATGGCCCACGAGAGCTACGCCAGCATGGCCGCTGATATCGAAGCCAAGTGCCCGCAGATTCCCGTCGGCAAAGCCAAGTCGATTCCCGCGCTCATCGACCTTTTGTACAAGCTGACCCTGCGCCCCAAGCTCATCCAGCCCTGCTTCTTGGTCCACCACCCGACCGAAATGGTTCCGCTGGCGCGCCGCAACACCGACAACCCGCGCGTCCTCGACATGTTCCAGGTCGTGGTCAACAGTTGGGAGATCGTCAAAGCCTACTCGGAGCTTGTCGATCCTGTCGATCAGCGCGAGCGCATGGAAGGTCAGCAGGACCTGCGCGAACAGGGCGACGATGAGACCATGATGATGGAGACCGACTTCATCGAGTGCATGGAGTACGGGATGCCGCCGATGAGCGGCCTGGGCATGGGTATCGATCGTCTGGTCGCCCTCATCGCGGGCGTCGATTCGCTGCGCGACACCGTGTTCTTCCCGAACATGCGCGGCAAGAGCCCGGCGGCGGGCGGCAAGAAGGCCGACGCTCGCGAGGACGACGCCGGCGCCAGCGCGGACGACGACGCCGCAGCAGCCGATTTATAGCGGCACGTCGCATGTGTTAAAATCGCCTTATGTCGTTGTCGAGCTGCCCGTCCTGTGGCGAGTTGTATCCGGCTGACATACTGACATGCCCTCGGGACGGCGAGGCACTGCGCGAGTGGACGCGAGTAGAGATCAGTGACGACGAGGATGCCACGGACCTCGACCCGATTGCGCCCCGCCGACAAACCACCCAGGCGGGCCCGCCCAGCGTTGGCGACCGACTGCGCGAGCGCTACGAGCTTACCGAGCAAATCGGTGTCGGCGGTTATGGGGTCGTCTTCGCCGCCCGCGACAACAAGCTCGAGCGACAGGTCGCCATCAAGATCTTGTCTCCCGAGCTGTGTCCAAGCGACAACGCCATGTCTCGCTTCCGGCAGGAAGCGGTAGCCGCGGGCCGTATCCACCACGAGGGCATCGTCGTCGTCAGTGACTTCGACGTGCATGTCGATGGCACCGCCTTCATCGTCATGGAGTACCTGAGCGGTCGCGATCTTGCTGTGGAGCTTCGTGAGCTCGGCCCCATGGAGCCGACGCGTGCGCTCCTGCTCATGATCCAAGCCGCCCGCGCACTCGCGGCTGCGCACGCAACCGGCATCCTGCACCGCGACCTCAAACCAGCCAACATCTACATCACCTCGACGCCGGATCGACAGGAGCGAGTCAAGATCATCGACTTTGGTATCTCCAAGATCCTGCGGGGCGCCACGACCGCCCATACCTCAGGCTCGCTCATCATGGGGACGCCGATCTACATGGCCCCCGAGACCGCGCGAAAGGGCAAGCAGGATGCTCGTACGGACATCTACGCGCTGAGCGTCATCCTGTACGAAATGCTGACCGGCAAGCCGCCTTTCTATGGCGACGATTCGATGCACGTTCTGTATCAGCATTGCCACGCCAAGCCAGAGCCACCGAGCAAGCTGGTCCCCATGGATGCGCGACTCGATGCTCTGGTGCTGCGCGGATTGGCCAAGAGCCCCGGCGCGCGCTTTCAGTCGATGGACAAGTTCTCTAGGGCGATGTTGGAGTGCCTGGAGAGCCTCGACCCTGGCGCGATGGCACGAGCCTTGGTGCCATGGCGTGATGCCCAGGCCGTGGCACCCAGGTCTCCAGGGCGCTCTGCCTCTGCAAAACGCCGAGGCCTGTTGGCGCTCGGCGCCGTGCTAGGGCTCGCGGCGATAGGCTGGTTCGTCTGGCCGCAATCCGGCTCTCCGTCCATAAGCACGGCGAGCGCCCCCCAGGTTGCAAGGCAGCAGGACACGAGCAGCGATGCCATGCCCGCAGCACCGGAGGCCGAGCTTGGCAAAGCCGAAAGCGCGACTGGCAAAGCAGAGGCCGAGCTCGGCAAGGCAGAGAGCAAGACTGGCAAGGCAGAGGCCGAGCTCGGCAAGGCAGAGAGCAAGACTGGCAAGGCAGAGAGCAAGACTGGCAAGGCAGAGGCCGAGCTCGGCAAGGCAGAGAGCAAGACTGGCAAGGCGGAGCGCGAAAAAGCCGCCGCCCAGGCTCAGCGCGAGAAGGAGGCGCGAGCATCGGAACGCGCAGCAGAAAAGGCCGCCGCGCGAGAGAGGGCACTGGCCGCCGAAGCCAAGCGTCAACAAGATGCGCTGGCCGCCAAAACCAAAGCCGACGCTGAGCTTCGAGCCCAGAGCGAGCAGGCGGCTCACAAGAACCTACGTGCCTCGGCGACCACATCTGGAATTTCCGTACAGGGTCCCCTGCGCTCCTCGGAGGTGACCAAGGCGCTGGCCAAGATCAACCCCGAGCTTCGCAAGTGCTACGGCGATGCGTCCGCCCGCGCCAAGAGCAACGCGAGCGTGACACTCAGCTTGCGATTCGAAATCAACGAGACTCGCCGCGCCTTCAACAGCAGGGTGAGTGCGAGTGCGCTTAGCGGCTTGAGCGCTTGCGTCGAAAAGGCCATCGACTCGATACGAGTGTCACGACGTCCCGACGTTGGCAATGCTACGATCTCACTTCAGGTACTCTTTGCGTATCGCTAGCTCCTGGATACACCTTTGCTTCGCGCTCGTCGGCAGCGCCGCTTGCGTCGATCGTCTCGGCCCAGACGTCGGAGATCCGGTTGCCGCCATCGATGGCTCCGTCGCCGGCGACTCCTCGGTGGCTCCTGGCGGTGCCTTCAGTTGTGAGGACAGCGATCCAAACCTCGATGTTGGCTATGCCGCCGACATCGAGCCCTTGTTTGCGGGCGACTTCGACTGCCTTCGATGTCACCGACCAGGAGGAGACGGCCAATCGCAATCCAAGTTTGACGTGAGCAGCTACGCCACGCTCATGGCAGGTGGCGAGCGAACGGGTTCTGCCATCGTCGTTCCCGGCCAGCCCTGCTCGAGCATGCTTCTGGACAAGCTCGGACCTGAGCCTTCCTTTGGGCGCCGCATGCCACGCAACGGCCCACCCTACTTTTCCGATACAGACATGCAACTACTCGCGGATTGGATCTCCGAAGGTGCCCTGGACAATTAGGTGCACCCTTCTCGCACTGGCCTGCCTACTCTCGGCCTGGCTGCCCGCAACCAAGGCGGCGCAGGCACAGAGTTCTGCGCCAACCTTCTCGGGATCGGTGCAGATCAACTACCTGGCTCTGCCAAGCGCTGACGAAGCGACGCGTGCAAGCACCCTCGACGCCGCAACCGTCGAACTCTCCCTCAAGGTCGATGTCGACATATCAGAAAATGTCTCAGCAGAGGTCAAGGTCTGTGTGGCCTGCCATGGTCTGGAAGTGGGCAGCGGTTACATCGAGATGATTGCCAGCGAGCGTCTGCAAGTGCGCGCGGGCCGCTTCGTGCCCGCCTTTGGCGACTTTCCCAGCCGCCACGATCCAGCCAACCACCTCACAAGCG
>JAHEAK010000631.1 GCA_024642805.1 Kofleriaceae bacterium
CTCGCGATGACGAAAAGCTCGACCTCGATCTGCACATCGTCGAGATGAAGGGCTGGCAGCGATCCATGATGTACGGCGACACGGGTCTGCCATGGGTGCAGCCTTCGCCCAACATGCCAACCGTCGATACCGCGCTCGTCTATCCAGGCATGTGTTTGGTCGAAGGCACCGAGCTTAGCGAAGGGCGCGGTTGCACGCGTCCTTTTGAAGTCTCGGGTGCTCCTTTCATCGATGCCCATGCACTTGCAAAGCTCTTGGGCGAGCAAGACGTGCCAGGCGTCGTGTTTCGACCGATGCACTTCATCCCCACCTTTCACAAGTTCGCTTCCCAGGTCTGTGGCGGCGTGCAACAGCACATCACCGATGCGTCGAGCTACTTGCCATACAAAGCCGGCGTCGCCTTCGTGTGGGCCGTGCATCGTTTGTGGCCCGAGCATTTTGCCTGGCGCACCAAGGCCTACGAGTTCGTCGATACCATTCCGGCCTTTGATCTGCTCGCTGGCTCCTCCGCGCTGCGCGAAGGCATCGAGGCCGATGTCGAGCTCGCCGAGCTCGCGCACAGCTGGCAGGAGGGCCAGGCCGAGTTTGCCGAAGCTCGGCGCGCCTGGTTGCGCTACCCATGAGTCGCATCGGGATTTTTGGCGGCAGCTTCAATCCCCCGCACCTGGGGCACCAGGCCTTGTGCATGATGGTGCTCGAAGCGGCGCCCATCGACGAGTTGTGGTTGGTTCCGACCTACCGACATTTCTTCGGCAAGGCGCTCAGCGATTTCGATCATCGACTTGCTATGTGCGAGTGCATGCTTCGTCCCTTTGGTGAGCGCGCTCGGGTGATGGAGATAGAGCGAGAGATGGCCAGCGAGGGGCGCATGCTCGATACCCTGCAGGCACTGCAAGGGCGCTTCCCGCAGCACAGCTATCGTCTGGTGATTGGAGCCGACATCTTGCAGGAGACACATCGCTGGCACCGCTGGGACCTTGTCGTCGACATCGCCGAGCCGCTGGTCTTCAAGCGCCACGGTTTTCCAGGCGGTGATTTGCCCGCCCCGCCCGAGGTGAGTTCTACCGACTTGCGCGCGCGACTGGCGAGCGGGCAATCGATTGAACATCTCGTGCCGCGCTCGGTGCGCGCCTACATCGAAGCCCAGGGCCTCTACCTTGGTAAGAGCGAAGAGGGCGCGCAGCAAGCGTGACCGAAGAGCCGTACATCTCGCCCTCCCACGAAGGGTCGATCTTCGTGGTTGGAGCTGGTCCTGTTGCCACCATCATGGCCCGCGAGCTGCGCATCGCCGGCGTGGTAATTGCGGGTCTGTGGTCGCGCGATGCTCACAAGGCGGAAGCTGCTGCAGCGAGCGCGGGCGTGCTCTTCTTTGCAGCCCCACCTGCCCAGATGCGCTCGGCCGACGTCATCCTCTTGGCCGTGCGCGACGATGCCATCACCAGTGTCGCTGCCGAGTTGGTCCACGCGGGGCACGTGGGTGCCGAGGCGGTCCTGGTGCACTTCTCCGGGGCGCAGAGCTCGCAAAGCGCCTTTGCCCAGGTGCGCCCACTTGTGGCTGGCGTCGGACTCTTGCATCCCTTGCGCGCGCTGGCCTCGCCGGAGACGGTCGATTCACTCAGTGGTACCTTCTTTGCGATCGAAGGCGATGACAAGGGCAGGGCGGTGTGCGAGCGATTGTGCTCCGCGCTGGGTGGGCGCGCGATGCGGGTCGCCAGCGAGCACATGGCCAGCTATCACGCGGCCGCCAGCATCGCGTCTAACTTCGTCGTGGTCCTGCTCGACCTCGCTCACCACTTGCTTCGGGCTTCCGGGGTCGACGATGAGGTGGGCAGGCAGGCCCTGTGTGAGCTGGCCACGGGAGCTGTCAAGAACGTCGAGAAGCTGGGTCTGCCCGAGGCACTCACGGGCCCGATTCGCCGCGGTGACACAAAGACCATAGCGGCCCACTTACAAGCCCTGCACAGCCAGCTGCCTGAGGGCCTCGAGCTCTATCGTCAGGCGGCACAGCGGGCTCTGGTCATGGCAAACAAGATCGGTGAGGCGGAGAGCTCGCAACTTGAGGAAATCGCAGCTATTTTGGCCGCCGATCCTGGCTGGCCTGGCTAGCCTGGCCCGGGGAAGCTTGCTGGGCATTGCATAGATTGCCTAGACTTTCGTCTACCAACTTTCCCGGGACCCTGGCGCCCGGAGCACCGCTTTTTGCAGTCGGTGTTGGACTGCCCTCTTTAAGGAACAAACGTGAACGTACTCAAAACGACGACGCAAGTGGCACTGTGTTTTGCGGTGGCCCTCAGCTTCATGATGGGCGCCTCCGGGACGGCCCAGGCCAAGAACCCCGAGCAGGTGTTCAGCGGGCAAATCATAACCTCGAACAAGGCCTTTCCGACGAGTGCCAAGAGTCCAGGCGAGTACATCAAGAAGATCAAGAAGGCCAAGTTCACCAAGTTTCAGGAGAACAAGGACACCAAGAGCTGGAAGATCTACTTTGCAGCCTTTTTCCGCCGACCTCTCAATGACCTCGAAATCACCGTCAAACTTTACGACGTGACCTCCGGGCGCCGTCTGCTGATCAACTCCTTTGAGCAGTACACTGAGGGCCGCGGGCAAAAGACCCTGATAAGTAACGTCAAACTCGAGCGCGAATACTTCGGGGTCAACAAGAAGATCCTCATCACCATGGAGACCAAGAAACAACTTCTGGCCCAGGGCACCTTTCAGATCCTCGGCGAAGAGGAGAAGCTCAGCGGCAAGGTGGATTTCACCGAAGACGAATAGCCCGGAGCAGCGACGACACGGAAAGAGCAAAAGGCAGCGCTTCGGCGCTGCCTTTTTTGTGTCTGTGGCCCACGCTCGGCCGCCCGCCTGACGTTGATTTTGGCGGACTTATGGGGTACCAAGCGGGCTCCAAAGCGGCTTTTTGAAGAGGAAAGAGACAGCTATGAAGACCATTGCAACGTCGAAATTGGCTCTGCTTGTCGGGGCACTTTTGGCAGTCGGAAGCTCGACCGGCCACGCCCAAGGCAAGGGCAAGGGCAAAAGCGGCCCCGCGGAAAGCTCGAGCCTGAGCTCGACCGACCTCGACAGCGCTGAAGCTGCGGCAAAAGCCCTTGGCTCGAGCAAGTCTCCCAAGGCGCTCGACACCTTGCTAGACGCCCTTGCGATGGGTCTGCATCCACGTGTGGCTGCGGCCGCGCTGGATTCGCTGGCCGTGCTCGGCAAACAGCAGTCCTTCGACATCGTGTCCTTCTACCTCAATCATCGCAATCCAAAGGTTCGCAGCTCGGCTCTCAAGGCCATGGGCAGCCTGAGCGACAAGCGCGCCAAGGCGCTGGTGCTCGACGGCTTGCGTGACACGCACAAGAGCGTGCGGGCAACGGCCGCCGAGCTTCTGACGGCCTCTCGCGACAAACGCGCGATCGAGCCCCTGGTAAAACTTCTTAAAAAAGGCGACGAGCCTGCCGGTACGGCCCTGGCTGCGCTTGCAGACCCCGAGCTGGCCCGAAGCCTGGCGGAGCTCATCGGCAGCGCGCCCGACGGCCTTCTGGCCAGGTGCCTTGGTGGCATCTTGATGCGCCC
>JAHEAK010000632.1 GCA_024642805.1 Kofleriaceae bacterium
CTCGATCTATCCCTTCTTCCTGGATGCCCGCGCCCTGGCTGAGCGGGTTGGCGCACACGTTCGCGCGGTCACGGCGCGTGCGGGGCTGGCCACGCTGCGTGGTCCCGCCGCCCATGCCGAGCTTCGAGAGCTGGTGACGCCCTCGTACTTGCTCTTTCCTGGCACCATCCTCATCGCCCACCCCGACTATGTGTCCCTGGTTTCGGCGCAGCCGCTCACGGCCTCGAGCCTGCGCTGGGAGCACCTCATGCTGGTACCCGCCGAGGCCGCACGCGCGCAGGGCGCCCAGCAACACTGGGAGAACACCTTTTCGCTCATCGAGCAGACCGTGTTCCAACGCGAGGACTTGCACATCGCCGAGTCGATGCAAGCTGGCATCGCGACGGGGGCCGATGACGCCCTCACCTTTGGGCGCATGGAGATTGCCTGCGTCTGGCTTCACGAAGCCATTGAGGCCGCTCTTTCGCACTAACTGGCTTGCAAGCGGCGCCAGGTCTGGACTCTCACTCTGAGAATCCAGACGCGACGCCTGCTCTTTCGCTTGCAACCCCAACTCGATTGCGAAGCGCCCCGTACTGCGTAGGGCGAGTCGCAACCTCAGGAGCCACGCACTACTTGGCTTCTGGAGCCATGTCTTTGAGCTTCTTGAGCGGCGTCACTTTGATCTTGGTGGTGGCCGGTTTGGCGGCGACGTCCATGAGCTCGCCAGGCTTGAAGGGGTTGGGCACGCCGCTCTGCGCTGGACGGGCAGGTTTGACGACCGTGGCAATCTTGAGCAGGCCAGGAAGCGTGAAGCTGCCCGCACCGTTCTTGGTGAGATGGCGCTCGATCGTGTTGGAGAGTTCCTCGAAGACAGCTTTGATTTGCTGCGGCGTGAGGCCGGAGTTCTCCGCAATCTCGTTCACGAGGGTTGTTTTGTTCATGGGTTCAGAAATCGGGGTGGTCTTCATACAGCAGCAGGCTTGCATCCCCTTCCGACGCTCGACAAGCGCGTTTGCGAGAAGCTCACAACTAGTGGAATCTGAAGGCCTCGAAAGATCGCCTGAACAGCTCTCACGCGGCTTCTGAGGGGCATTTTCTCCGAATCTGGCTCAAACGGCGGCGATTCGCGTCCCTGCTCGGCCCGCGCGGCGCACTGCTTGGCTCGTGCAACAAACGTCAGGACGCCCCACTCCGAGCTAAGCAAGGGTGCGCGAGCGCGGTCTCCTGGCAACGACAAGAGCTGCCTGCAAAAGCGCAGCAAGCCCGCGAGCCAGCGACCTCTCAATGTCTTCCGCTGCGCTTCTTGCTTTTCTTGCTGCGCTTGGGCGGACTCATGCGCTTGACGAGAACCGCCGCTCCTTGGCGCACCATAGGGCTCTTGTCGCTCTTGGCGGCCCTGCGCAGGTGCGGCAAGGCTGGCGCACCGATGCGCGTGCGCAAGAAGCTGGCCGCTTTCTGCCTGGTCTTGGAGCTGCCCAGGGCACCGATGACGTTGCGGATCAGAATCGGCTTGCGTTTTTGCCTTGCGTCTTTGCGAATCGCGCGCGCGTAGTGCTCGAGAGCCACGCTCCACCACATCTTGTCGAAATAGAGGTTGCCGAGCAGGTAGGAGATGCTGGCGTTCTTGGGCTGCTTGCGCGCCAGTGCCAAGAGGCCCGTGATGGCGGCCTCGTTTTGCCCCGCCGAGGCCAGGCGCAGTGCATCGGCCACGCTTCGCACCGGCGCGGGCGCGGGCGCGGGCGGCTCCACGGGTGCGGGCGGATCGACGTTTGGAGCATCGGCAGCCAGGTCTTCCGGGCTCAGAGCGCTGCCCTCCTCGCCGTCTTCGTCGGCGAGATCCTCGGCTTCGAGCACTTCCTCCGGCTCCGCCTCTGGCTCCAACTCTGTCCCATCCAATTCCAGGAGCCCGGCGTCCTCGCCAGCATCCAGGGCCAGGGCGCCAGCATCGACAAGCAGCCGCTCATCCACGCCGCTGTCGGCCGGCTCTACCTGGCCGAGCGCCATGCTGCCGGCGTCAAGCGCAGGCAGCGCTGCCGTCACGGGTGCATCTTGTGCTTTGTCAGCGCGCGGCGCCTGCGAATCTTCCTTGGCCACCGCCCTGGGCGCACTCGCCTTGCGCAGCCCCAGGGGCCCCCAACCCATCACGGCCCCGAGAGCAACCACGGAAAGGAGAAGAAGCGGCAAGAGCAGAACGTATCTGGCCCGAGGCCGAGAACGACGAAAAGGAGCCAGCTCGATGCGGCTTGGCTCTTTGACCTGCACGCTTGGCTCGAGCTCGTTTAGAAAACTCGGCTCGCTCTTTTTGTCGTGGTCTTCATCGCCCGGCTCGTCGTCTCCATGGCTCCCCTCCTGCCCCGTCAAGCTGGCGCCAGCGAGCGAGGGCGGCAAGATGGTGGCCTCGAGAGCCAGCTCTTGCAGGCGCGGAGAGCTGGTTTGCGAGCCTGTTTGCCAGCCTGTTTGCGAGCCAGCGCTCGAGTCCGCGGTCGTCACGGCAAGCGAGCCCACCGGCATGGTGCGGGCGAAGGCAGCGCTGGCCTTGCTCTTGGTAAGCGGCGTCGCGCGGATCGTGGTGCTGGCCAGCGCAGCGCCCAGGGTCTTGAGCGCTTCGGTAAACTCGATGGCGCTAGCGAAGCGCTCCTCGGGATCCTTGGCCAGCGCCCTGTCGAGGATTTCTTGTAGCCCCTCGGGGAAGCTCCGCTCCGGGGCGCGCGCGCTCAGTCTTGGAATCGCAACCTCGCGGTGCATCTGCAAGGTCTGAAAGGGCTCATCGCCGCTATAGGGCTTCTCGCCCGTCAGCAGCTCGAAGAGCAGGACGCCCACCGCATAGATGTCAGTGCGGCGATCGACCTCGAGGCCCTGGCCCTGCTCCGGCGACATGTAACTAGGAGTCCCGACGACGATCCACGACGCCGAGATATCCGAGGCTCCGTCGCGCAACTTCGCCAGGCCGAAATCGAGAATCCGCACCAGGCAATCGGTGCCCGCGGCCTCGGTCACCATGACGTTGGCGGGCTTGATGTCGCGATGAATGATTTGCTGCTCGTGGGCGTGCGCGAGGCCGGCCAGGATTCCACTACACAGATAGAGGGCCCGCTCGACACTCACCGGCCCACCATCGAGAGTGTCGCGAAGCGTCTCGCCGGTCACGTACTCCATGACGATGTAGGGCGCCGGTGAGACCCCAAAGTCAATCACCGACACGCAGTTGGGATGATCGAGACGACTCATCGCCCGGGCCTCGCGTTCGAAGCGCGCCTTGCCCTGTGGGCTGGCGGCGAAGGCAGGATTGAGAAACTTGATAGCCACTGCGCGCTCGAGGCCGAGGCGCTCCCCACGATAGACCGCTCCCATGGCCCCCTCGGCGACGAACTCGAGGATGCGATAGCGCTCTTGTACGGTCGTACCGACCAGGTCTTCGGAGGCTGAGGACATAGCTAAGACAGGCCGAGTGGGCGACATCCTAACACGCTCCTCCCAGCCCCCGAGGACTAGACCAATCACGCAGATTATTGATATTATTTAAATATATGCACGATCTCGGCTTTGCGAGGATCTTGAGCGAGCCTGGCCACGCGCATGATCGGCTTCCAATCG
>JAHEAK010000069.1 GCA_024642805.1 Kofleriaceae bacterium
ATCGGCCTCAGAGACGGCCAGCACGGGCACGATACCGAGAGCTTCACAGGTGCGCGCAACGCGGACCGCGACCTCGCCGCGATTTGCTACCAGGATGCGGTGAAAGAGAGCGGGTTGGGCTGCCATGCCTGGGGACACTATCACCAGGTGATACGTAAAAATAGCAGTGCACACCGTGGCTGCGCAGCAGCGGCCAAGAGTCCCCAGATGCGCGTCAGGTGTGCTTGATGCAAATTCAGCGAGCTGAGACACCAAGCAGTACAAAGCGAATCAGGCGTGGCACAGAAGTCCACACCCTCCGCGATGGCATCGCAGCTGCAACGCCGCAAGAGGTGCGCGCGCTGCAATACATTCTCAGGAAGCTCGGCTACGTCAAACTCTCGGATCTGGATCTGGTGGTAGGCGCCGATGGCAAGCTCCATCCCGCATCGCTGCAGCTGCCGGCCTACTCCTTCATGTTCATCAAATCGCCTGAGAGCCAATCGCCTGCAGCGCTGAGCGAGCACAAGCACGCCTTGCCGAGTGACTTGGCCGCGCTACCTGCTCGCCCACGCCTTGGCACAGATGGACCTCGGCCCGCTGTTCCTGAGCCTGCCCGTGCGGACGCCATGCTGCCCGCGAATCCCTTCTTCGCGCCTCGTCCTTCGTCCGCGCCGCCGCTGGCTCCTGCCAGTCCCTTTTTCGCTCCCCGTCCCGCGCTGACGGCGGCGCCTCAAGCTCCTGCATTTGCGCCAGCACGGCCTCCTGCACGGCCTCCTGCACTAGCGCCTGTACCTCCGTCTGTACCTCCGTCTTCCCTTCCGACCTTCGCGCCTCGTCCTGCGACGGCGGCTCCACCACCGCTTCCCTCGATTCCAGTCTTCGCGCCTCCTCGTCCTCCGGCACCCAGCGCGCAGGCGCCAGCCACGCAGCTCGCTCTGCCGCCCTTGCCCACCGAGCTCGCCCCCTACGGCCTGGACTACAACGACGGCGATACCCAGATCATGGAAGACACCGCGGTGCAGGCCATGCCCGGCTTCATGCATCCCAAGCCGCGACACTAAGACTTGAAGCTCCGACTCGAAGTCGGCAGGCTCGGTGCGGATGCGAATTCTACGCGGCGTACGAGTGGCAACCGATCAAGGAGTGCAGCCGGCCTCGGTGCACATCGAGGACGGGCGCGTGCTGGCAGTGGCCGCTTATGACGAGGTGCCTCGCCTGGCCCAACCCGAAGAGCTCGGCAAGTCGGTCTTGATGGCGGGTCTGGTCGCAGGGGCCGCCCGCTCCTCCGACACGCTCGAGGCAGCGCTCGCCGGTATCACCACTCTGCTTGTTGGCGAGGATCGCGAGCCAAGCTTCGTCGACGAGTTCGTGTACCTGGGCCGGCATGGGCTCGAGCACGGGGCCAAGGATGAGCTCGTGCACCGAGCTGAGGATGAACTCCAGCACGGGGCCAAGGATGAGCACGGGCTGGCGCAGCGACTTTCCATCGAGTGGAGTCGCGGGCGCCAAGCCAATGAGTCCATCGAGAATCTGGCCGTGCGCCTTTGCTTGCAACCCGCCAAGCGCGCCGGCATCCACGATCGCAAAGGCCGCATCGCCGTCGGCTGCGACGCCGACTTCGTCATCTGGAACCCGGAGCTCACGGTAGTCGGTGGCACAGCTCCACCCTTTGGGCCACCCAATTTGTCACTCAATGGGCCACTCTATGGCGCGATTCGCCAGACCATTCTGCGCGGTCGAACGATCTGCAAAGAGGGTCAGCTCATAGGCGCAGCCTTCGGCACGCGCCTAGTTCCTCGCTAGCAAGCTCGATAGCAATCGCGAAAAAAATGGGCAGCCGAAGCTGCCCATCTTCCCTGCCCATCTTGCCGATTAGGCGTGCAGCTGACTACTCAGCAGGCGCTTCCGCGGCCGCCGCTGGCTTCTTGGCTCCGGCACCGCTCAGCTTGGCTCCCTGGGACAGGAAGTAGTTGAGCACGATGCGGGTATCCGAGGTCAGGTAGTCGAGGGTGGTCTGTGCGCTCTGGGCTTCGATGATGGCATCGAGGCGATCCGCGCACGCGTTGCATGGGTTTGGTGCCACTTGCACCATCGCCAGGAGCACACCCTGACGAATGATGCGATCGGTGGACTCGGCTTGCTTGAGCAAGTCATTGAAGGCAGGCTCAGCAGCCTTGCCCATCTTGGCTAGCTCGAGGAGCGAGCGCTCGACAGCCGCGATCTGATAGGTCTGCATGTCCTGCTTGGTCATCGGCTTGTTGCGATGGTTGGGAATCTCGAGCTTCTTGACCACGGCCTCGGCCGAGCCGTTGAGCAGCTCTTGGTAGCAGGCCACGTCCTTCTTGCAGACCACGCCAGCGCGAGCGCGGGTGCGGTGCTGCTCGTACTGGCGAGCAAATCCGTAGAAGTCATTGGCAGTGCCTTCGAACTCCTTCTTCTCATCATCGGTCTTGGCCTTGGCAGCCTTGTCGGTGTTCTCCTTGGCGCTCTTGAGCTGACGGTCGATGATCTCTTGAATCGGAGCGATTTCCTTGTTGTCCTGCACCAGTCGCGAGTAGGCCATGGTGGCGGCATCGCGAAGAGGCATCTCGTTGTCGGTGGTCTCAAAGGTCTTCTTCAGATAGCCGAGCGCTTTGGTATCGGTGGCAAGCATCGAGTAGGCATCAATGGCCAGCGGACGGGTCACGTCGTTGGTCGACTCGGCTTGCATGTACTCGCCAAGCCTGCCAGCGGCCTCAAAGGCACCCATGGTGCGCAGCGCATCGATGATGGCGTTGTGATCGGAGGGACCAGGAGCACCGCTCTTTGGGTCGAAGAAGGACACGGCCTCGGGCTTGTCGAGAGCGGCCAGAAGCGGCTTGACGGCCTCTTTGGCGCGCAAATCGCCGAGCAGGGTGGCCGCTTTGAAGCGCAGGTTGCCTGGAGCGATACACGTGGTGCCAGGGCCCTCGCCGGCTTCGCAGTTGGTGGCGAACTTGTTGGCCACGGCCAGCTTGTTCATTTCCACGCTGGTGCCTTCAAAGACCTTGATGAGCTCGGGCACAGCAGGCTGACCGATGGTGCTGATGGCGGTGCGAACTTGTTGGTAGATGGGCGCGATCTCGAAGAGCGCTTTGAGCAGTGGCAGGATGGCCGTTGCGCTACCGGTGTCAGCAAGCGCGTTGGCGGCTGCCGCGTTCAGGCGAATGGTGTCCTGCTTGGCCTCGGTCTCGAGCACCTTGATGATGGTCTCGACCGTGCGAGGGTTGTCGCCAAAGCCGCCCAGCGCCTTGACGGCCGCGATGCGAACCATCTGGCCCTGACGCAGCTTCTCTTCCTTGGTGGCGGCGGAGATGAGCACCTGAATGGCGTCGTTGGAGTGGGCTTTACCGAGCGCCTCGGCGGCCACGGCGGCATCCTGGATCTCGCGCTCGTCGGTGACGTCGAATTCCTCGACGGCCTTGATGAGGAAAGGTACGGCGTCAGCCCAGTAGGGACCCTCGCCCGCCTTCTTGCAGTCCTGGTTGGGGAACTTGGGATTACCCTGCTTCATGTCAGGCTGATCGGCGAGGCCGATGATGACACGCAGAACCTTGCTCCACTTGTTGTGCTTCTCCCACACCTTGCCCAGTGGCTTGATGGCCACGGGACACTTGAGGCGCTCGAGGTTGGTAATGGCCTCTTCCAGTTCGGAGGCTTCACCGAGTTTGTCGATCCAGGTTTGTGGATCGTAGGGATCCTTGGAGCACGCGTGCAACGTGATCGTCGATGCGGTCAAAGCCGACACGGACAACAGTGCCAAGAGTGCCTGCGATTTGAATCTAGCCATGTTCATTCATCCTCATGCGAGACTTCGCGGATGCGAAGGAGTAAGCGTGCTGTCGCACAACAGGAAGCTGCGCGTCGCCGGTAAAAACTAGCACAGCCGGTTACGTCAAAGGGGGGCACAAAGCCCCCCTTTCTACGTGTTCTTTAGCTGAAAATCACTTCGGTCGGGAACCCTTGATGTTCACCGCAAACATGATGTTTGGGTACTCAGCAAGGTTTGCCGTCTTGATGACTTTGTTCAAAACCTTGGCCGGCGTGCCTTGATCGGCCTGAAGGATCAACAGACCGTTCAAGCAGATTTCGTGCGGCTCGGGGTTGGGCTTTGGATTGGTGCAGTAGCTCTTCTCGAGTGTGGATAATTTCTCGAAACCACCGCCCGGGGTCATGAACTGATTCTTCTCCTGGCGAAGCCGGTCGAAGAGCTCGGGAATCTTCATGTCCATCGAAGACTCGCTCATGATGGTATCTGGATCCGCCATCTGCACACCTTCGAAGGTCACGGCGTCGGCGGTCACGATCAAGATCGGGGCCTTCTTCAGCGCGTCCTTCTGGGTGGCATCGGGCAGAGTCAAACCGCGCTGTGCGGAAATCAGCTCGCCAGACGTCGAGAACACCATCAAGAGGAAGGTAACCAGAATGGTCATCATGTCGACGAAGGGCGTCACGTTGAGAGCAACGTTAACGGCCTTGCCGCCATGACCTTTTACCTGCGCAAGGTGGTGGAAAGGGATTGAGTTATAGAGCCTAGGGCCTCCGGCATGTACTGGCATCGATTACTCCTTGAACCTCACAGAGAGGGACGTGGGATCGACGTAGCCGATGTCCCGGAACTGAGAACCGATGGAGTAGTCCATGGCACTAATGACGTTTTGATATGTCACTTCGTCCTCTGCCGCGATCTCGATATCCGATCGCATAGGAGGTCCCGCGAAGACTGGCATCTCTCGATACTCGTTCAGAGCTTCTTCGAGCGAGGCCCAATCGTAACTGTCGCCTTCGTTGCGGATCTGCCGACGGTCGCCCGTCGTGAGTCCAACCCAGATCTCGCTCTTGGTCAAAAGGACCGAGATGTTGACCGGAGGCTCTTCGTCCTGCTCTTTCGTAGCATCGCGACCGAGCCCCTTGGGCTTGATATTAATTTGTGCGTATGTGCTCCACACGGCCGTAACCAAGAGGAACGCTGTGAGACAGCTCATCAAGTCAATGAAGGGAACTACGTTGAGCTCCACATTGACTGAGTCGCCATCGCCTGTACCGACTGATGCACCCATCTAATCTGCCTCCAAAAAGGTGTGACCAGGAGAGCTGAGCTTTCTCAGCCCTCCAAGAAAACAAGGGTGAATTAGACGCCAGGCTGCATCTGGGCACGATGCGACGTGACCAGGTTGACAACTTGGACGGTGACTTCGTTGATGTCATCGGTGACGGCGGTCGTCTTACCGGTGAGCAGCGAGAAGCCAAGGAGACCGACCAGCGAAGAACCGATACCGAAACCGGTACAGTTAAGTGCTTCGGCGATACCCTCGGCGAGGATGGCGGCCTTTTGCGAGGCATCAGCGTCACCAACCGAACCGAAGGACTTGATCATACCGGAGATGGTTCCGAGCAGACCGGCCATAACCGCGAAGTTCGCGAGCATGCCGAGGTATGGGGTGCGCTGGTTGAGCTTTGGAAGCTCGCGAAGGGCGGCCTCGTCCATAGCGGACTGGACTTCGTGATCGCTCTTGTTGAACTTCATCAGGCCAGCCTGAACGATGCGAGTCATTGGAGTTGGGTTGCCGGAGCAGACCTTGATGGCGCCCTGCACGTTTCCACTCATGACTTGGCTCTTGAGGAGCGCGAGCAGCTTGTCTTTATCGACAGACGCCTTGAAGAGGTAGACGGCGCGCTCGACGATCATGGCAATCATGATGATCAGAGTGATGAGGATGGGCCACATGCCCCAGCCGCCAGAGTGGAATGATTCGGATATGCCTTTAAGAATGCCCATGGTTGGTTGAACTCCTAGGTTGCTTTCTTGGTCGCGGTCTTGATGTCGCGCCTGGTTCACACGCTCGGTGAGTCCTCGTCAGGAAATAGACGGAGGCCGAGACAGGTCTTCGCCCAAAGCAAGAGCAACGCCAGAACACTAAGCTATTGGGATCCGTGATCACGGCACACTGAATGTCGCTCATCGCCGTGGCAGCAAGGGGCGTTTTGAAAAGCGTTGGGTCATAATGCCACGGTGGGTGAATGACGTACGTGCTCGGATCTGTGCGACTTTGTAGCGACATGTAGGCCAAATTGGAAAGACAGATCGAGTTGGCCCCGGACGCCTTGCTGAGGTAACTATCATCGGGTGAACTGGCGGATCGGACTGCTCGACGTGTGCGCGATCCTCGTGCTCCTGGTGGTGCTCTTTTTGCCGCCCAAGGGTAGCTCGGTGGTCGGCGCCTACGCCCATCGCGGGCAAGGCGACAAAGCACGCGATGTAGCCGCGGAGCTGGCCAGGGCCGGCGAACTGCAGATGCAGCTCTACGAGCATCCGGGCGATGGCGCCATTGCTCGCGAGTATGCCGAGATCATGGGCGACCTCGGCCGCTTCGACATGGCGCTGCGCATTGGCGGCCAAGCGGCCAGCGTGCCCGATCCGAGCAACTGGCGCGCACTGGCGGCGGTGAGCGATGCCTTTGCTGACCTTCGCAACATCGAACAGTGCCTGGCATGGGCAGAAAAAGCACTCGCCTCCTGTGAGAGCGCGGGAAGCGTGGCCTGCCCTGCGCACGAAGCGCTGCGCCTGCAGTTGCACATCGAACAGCTGCGCATCGGCGTCGACCTACAAAAGCAGGGCATCGACCCACGTATCGATCCCGATGGCTTTCGTCGAGAGCTCAGCAAGTCACGCCCGACCACGCGCACGGGCAAGACAGAATAGTTCGTGCGGCACTAGAGTGCGGCGGTCCGAGGAGGTTGTGCACTACACTTGTGGAATGAGCGCTCTCACCTCCCGAGCCGGTAGCACCTACTCGCACCCACCGACAAGCCAGGCGGCGGCCGAACAGGCACTCGCTGAGCTCGGCGAGCACGCCGACCAGTTCGCGCGCCTGGCACCGTTAGAGAAGGCCAAGCTCTTGCGCGAGTGCATTCCCCGTTTGCTCGATGGTGGTCCCGAGTGGGTGGCTCGCGGATGTCAGGCCAAAGGCCTGCCGATGAGCGATAGCGGTGAAGAGTGGCTTGCGGGCGTCATGCCGACGATTCGAATGGCGCGCCTGCTCGCCGAGAGTCTCGAGGCCATTGCGCAAGAAGGTCGCCCACCCTTAGGTCGACGCCAGAGTGTTGGTATTGGCGGTCGCTTGCGAGTCGACGCCTTCCCGAGCTCGAAGATCGACGGCGCGCTCTTTCAGGGCTTCGAGGGCTATGTCCTCTTCGAAGAAGGCATCAGCCAGGACCGAGCCGAGGAGCTGCAGGCCAGCTTCTACGGCAAGAGCCGGCCCAAAGGCGGCATTTCTCTCGTCCTAGGTGCGGGCAACGTCTCGAGCATTCCGCCCATGGATGCCTTCACCAAGATGTTTGTCGAGGGGCACGTGGTGATTCTGAAGATGAACCCGGTCAATGAGTGGGTTGGACCGAGCCTCGAGCGAGCGCTCTCGCCACTCATCGACGCCGGCTTCTTGCGCATCGTCTACGGTGGTGGCGATCTAGGGAAATATCTGTGTGAGAGCTCGCTCATCGCCGATGTGCACATCACCGGTTCCGACAAGACCCACGACTTGATCGTGTGGGGGCCTGCTGGCGCAGAGCGTGAGCGCCGTCGCAAGGCGGCCGAACCGCTTTTGACGATTCCTATCTGTAGCGAGCTGGGCAACGTCAGCCCGGTCGCCATCGTGCCCTATGAGTACAGTGACGACGAGCTGCGTTTTCAGGCTCGCAATGTCGCCAGCATGATCTGCAACAATGCCTCCTTCAACTGCAACGCCGCCAAGCTGCTCATCACAGGCAAGGGTTGGCCACAGCGCGAGCGCTTCATGGGCCTTTTGCGTGAGTTTCTCGCCAACGTGCCCACACGGCTTGCCTACTACCCAGGCGCCTTCGATCGCTATCGGCAATTGACCGAAGGTCGCGACAAGGTTTCGCGCATCGGCAAGGCCAGCGACACGCATCTGCCCTGGACGCTCATCGAGGATGTCGACTCGAGTAAGACAGACGATCCGCTCTTCAGGGTCGAGCCCTTCTGCAGCATCCTGAGCGAGACGCAAGTTGGCAGCGGCGATCCCATCGAGTTTTTGGCCACGGTCACCGACTTCATGAACGACACGATCTGGGGCACGCTCAACGCCGCGATCATCATCTCGCCGCTCCTGGAAAAAGATCCGACGGTGCGACAGGCTCTCGAGCAGAGCATCCTGGCTCTGCGCTACGGCACGGTCGCTATCAACCATTGGCCAGCCGTGTGCTACGGATCAACCACCCTGCCCTGGGGCGGTCATGCCAGCGCCACCCTCGACAACATTCAGTCGGGCCTCGGTTGGGTGCACAACACCTTCATGCTCGAGGGCATCGACAAGAGCGTGGTTCGTGGCGACATCAAGATCTGGCCCGAGCCGCCTTGGTTTGCAGGAAATCGGGCAGCCACGCGCCTGGGCCCCCGCCTAGCGCGCATGGAAGCCAAGCCCGGCTGGGGACAAGTGCCGGGCATTGCCTTGCGCGCCCTCTTCGCTTGACAGACATCCACTGCCCGGGCTGCTAGACTGACGAGATGCTCCTGGCTCGCCCCTGTCGTTTGGCCTGCACTCTGGCCTGCGCCCTCCTGGCATCGGCGTGTGGCGGCCCCGCCAAGAAGACCACGCCAGCCCGCACAGAACTGAGCGCGCGCGACATCGTCCAGCGCTTCAAGCCAGCCATCGTGCGCATCGAAAACACCATGGGCAGCCAGGTCGGTGTGGGCACCGGCTTTTTAGTCAGCGAGAGCGGTCGCATTGCCACCAACTTGCATGTCATTGCCGGTGGCGGCGTGCTCAAGGTGCGCCTCTCCGATGGCAGCGAGCATGCCGTGCCGCGCGTAGTCGCCGTCGACATGGAGCGCGATCTAGCGATCATCGAGATCGACGCGCCCACCAAGATGCCCGTCTTGCCCCTGGGAGATAGCGACATCGTTGAGCCGGGCGACACCGTGATTGCCATCGGCAATCCCATGCTCCTGGACTTCACCGTGAGCGACGGACTCATAAGCTCGGTGCGCAAGGTGGAAGAAGATGTGATCTTGCAAATCTCGGCGCCCATTTCGCAGGGCTCGAGCGGCGGTCCTCTCTTCAACAGCTATGGCGAAGTCATCGGCGTGGCCACCTTGGTCATGACGGAAGGCCAGAATCTCAACTTCGGCGTGCCCATCAACTACCTGCGTCCCCTCTTGGCGCACGATGGTTCCGAAAGCATCGCCGAGTTCTCCAAGCGCTTCCAGGGGCCCGAGCACCGCGGACCAGAGACCATCAAGACCGATGCCGGCGTCATCCAGCGCGAAGTTCCCAATCACGATGAGGCCATGCTCGATGGCTGCGACAAAGAGCAGATGGCCAAGGTCTTCACCGGGGTCACGCGCGCCATCGAGCTAGGTGCGCCCCTGTACAACGACGGCGATCACGAGGCCTGCTACAACATCTACAAGCAGACCGCCACGCACTTTGAAAAGGACAAGACCTTGTGCAAGAAGCTGCGAGACGCCTTTGGCGACGGCATGCTCAAGGCGGAGACCAAGAACGACGCCACGGCCAAAGCCTGGGCCATGCGCGATACCTTCGACGGTCTGCTCTCGGTCATCGTGCGCAAAGCCAAGTCGATGCCCTAGCGGCCATTCGCTTGTCCCTCGACGCAGACTGCTCGCGACGGGTCGACATCCGGAAGATCGCAAGCACGTGGCCCGAAAGCACCTGGCCCGAAAGCAAGAAACGCCGGCCGGGCCAGCGTTTCTCAAGTCGCATTGTTTCACCGTGGCCGAGGCGCCATGCGGGCGGCGCCATGTGAGGCGGCGCTAGGCCACGCCGCTTAGGCTCGGCGGCGGCGCCAGAGGAGAAGCGCCGTGCCCAGCATCAGCAGCATCGAAGAGCCGCCCGTGCTGCCTGCGCCGGTCTGGCAACCACAACCAGAGACCTGGCCGCCTTCGGCAGGAACGCCGTCTTCGTCACCTGGGTCGGCAGGACCGATGTCGGTGCAAGCGCCCTCTTCACAGCTCTGTCCCGTTGGGCACAGACCGCCGACGTCATCGCTCATCTCGTCGACGTTGCCGTCGCAGTCGTTGTCGTCGCCATCGCACATCTCTTCGCTTGGCTCGATGCCGCCCACGCAGGCACCCCATTGGGCGTCGGCGTTGCAGTCTTGCACGCCGGGCTGGCAGGCATCAGGGCTGCCACAGGGGCGCGATTCGCCGGGAACGCAGGCACAGCCAGGGTCGACGGTGCCATCGCAATCGTTGTCTTGGCCGTCGCAAACTTCGGCGGCGGGAAGTGGAGCATCACAACCAGACCAGGCGCCGTTGCTGCAAGTCTCGGTACCCGTGCCGCAGGCCGTGCCGCAGCTTTGCACCAGACCTTCATCGACTAGACCGTCGCAATCGTTGTCTTGGCCGTCGCAAACTTCTTGGCCGGAGACTTCGCCAGCAATCGCGGTGAGGGCGGCGATGAGCTCGGCTGGATCGTCAGCCTGGTAGTAACAGGGATTGGCGGCCGTCGGGCTGTCGCCGGAAGGGTCGCAGCCAGCGATGGCCGTGCCCGCGGTCACTGCGACCTGGTTGAGAGTGAGAGCGTCGACCGAAGCGCCGAAGCCGACCACGTAGGTCGTCACGCCGATAGCGTTGAGACCGGCGACGGAATCGACGGCATCGAAGCGAGTCGAGGGATCGTAGGGAGAGCACCACTGCCAACCATCGGTGATGAGCACGGCGTAGCGAGGCATGGCCGTCGTGGTCATCGAAGGCATCGACGCCAGTGCATCGAGAGTCTGCGACATGGGCGTCCAGTTGCCGCCGGTTGGCGGTGCCTCGGCCAGCTGAGCCATCATCTGGTTATGGGTAGCCAGTGCGGGGCTCACCTTCATCGTGCCAGGCGAGCATTGGTTGGGATCGGGAAAGATGGTCAGGCCGAGCTCGATTTGATCATCGAATTGCGCGGTCACCTGGTCGAGGGCGCCGACGGCAATGTCCCACTTGGTCTGGTTGGCAATCGTGCCCGTCTCCATGGAGCTCGACTTGTCGAGCACCATCATCATCCGTGGAGGCGTGCAGTCTTGCGCCTTGGCCTCGGAGGCGAAGGAAGTGAGAGCCAGGCCGCTGAGCCCGGCGAGTAGAGCGATGGTCGTGGTCGATGCTGACATTGTGCGTCCATGTATGAGCATGTGTTGTGCCAGCTTTGCAGTGCGCGGCTTCCAGCGCCTGGCGAGCGACCATGTTTATGTTTTCAAATGCTTACAGAGCTGCTCGGGCCGGTGTCGCGCCCTGCGCAGCGGCGACGCGATCAGCCGCTGCTGGCCACCGCTGTCAGCGTTTTAGCTTTGGTTTTAGCTTGGCTGGTTTGGGCAGGAGCCACCCGGCACGCCCTGTTCGCGAGGGCACAGACCGTAGAGCTCGAGTCGGTGTTGCACGATCTTGAAACCGCCGAGGCGCTTGGCGACCTCGTCTTGCAGCGCTTCAATGGCTTCGTCTTCGAACTCGAGAACCAGACCGCACTTGGTGCAAATCAAGTGATCGTGATGTTCCGAGACGACTTCGAAGCGACTCTGCCCCTCGCCAAAATCACGTTGGTGGGCAAGCCCTGCTTCGACGAGTAGCTTGAGGGTGCGATAGACCGTGGCGTAGCCGATCTTCGGATTGAGCTGCCGACTGCGCTCGAGCAAATCATCGGTACTGATGTGCTCCTCCGAGCGAAGGAACTGCTCGACGATGACCTCGCGCTGCTGGGTGGTGTTGAGCCCATTGCTCTGAAGGTAATCCTTCCACTTGCCCTTGAGCGCCTCGTACGTCGTCTCCACCGTATCAGCCCTGCTCACGCATTGCGTGTTAACAGTCGAGAGTGCGTCAAGTCAACGGAGCGCGCGTCTGGCCGCTATCTGCCGGTATCGACATAGGATCTCTTAGCTCGTGCTCGGCCCGCGCCTCTTTGGTACAAGGGGCAGCGTGAGCACGATCAGCCTGCAGAGCGCCCCAACCGCCATCGCCCAATGGCTCGGCGAAGCTCGTGCCGTCATCGACCAGGAATTGTCTCTTCGCCTGGCGCTGCCGGAATTGCCAACACACGACCCGGTCTATCGCCTTGCGGAAGCCATGCGCTACGCGGTGCTTGGCGATGGCAAGCGCTTGCGCCCTGCCCTGGTACTCGCTGCATGTGAGGCTTGCGGTGGCACGCGACAACAGGCTCTCCCTGCGGCGGCCGCTATCGAAATCCTGCACGCCTACACACTGGTGCACGACGACCTGCCAGCGATGGATGATGACGACGAGCGGCGCGGTCGCCCGACGGTGCACGTCAAGTTCGATGAAGCCACGGCCATCCTGGTCGGCGACGCCCTGCTCACCCAGAGCTTTGCGTGTTTGGCTGAGCTCGAGCACGGAGCGGCGCTTGCCGTGGCCGTGCTCGCCCAGCGCGGTGGTCGCGACGAGTTACTGGGCGGCCAGATGCTCGACCTTGGCTGGCAACGAGCAGAGCACCGACCCAACTTCGCCGAAGTCGAACGACTGCATCGCGGCAAGACCGGGGCTCTCTTTGCAGCCTCTTGCCAGCTGGGCGGAATTGCCGCCGGTGCCGACATCATGAGCATCGAGCGACTTAGCCGCTACGGCATGCAGATCGGCGTGGCCTTTCAACACGCAGACGACCTTGATGACGGCGACTTTCCCGAAGCCGCTGCAGAGGCCGCCAAGCGCCGCATCGAGCTTGCCAACTCCGCACAAGAAAACCTGGCGCCCCTTGGCCCCGGCGCTGAGCTTCTGTGCAGCTTTGCCAAGTGGATTGGCAACGCCTAGGCCCGGCTGCCGTGCTGCGCCTGTGTTTTCTCGGAATTGTTATCAGTGCCCTGGTGGGCTGCGGCCACCCGCTCGCGCGAGGCACGCTCCTTGGTCCCGGGCTGCGCGCCAATGGACCTGTTATCGATCTCGGCAAGCGCAAAGTCATCGCTCGCAACACGCTGGCCTACCAGCTCGCCGTCACCGAGAAGCTGCTTGTCAGTGTCGAGCTTGCCACGCACTTCGAACTGGTCCTGCGCTCGCTTTCCGAGCACGGCCCACAAGGCAAAGAGCGACGCATCTTCGTCGATCAACCCACCTATGACATTCTGGATCTCGCCGTCACTCGCGATGGGCATTCCGCCTTCCTGGCCTCGGCGGCGGGTTGGGTGCGTGGCTACGATCTGGAGCAAGGCAAGCTGGCGCAGGAGTGGCGCATGGGCAGCGCGGTGACGGCGCTGGCGATCAGCGAAGATCAGAACTACCTCGTCATCGGCACCGAGCGCGGCACCTTGTGTCTGCGGCGTCTGCGCGATGGCGCGCAACTGCAGTGCATGATCGCCCACCAAGGACGCATCGGCAGCCTGGCCACACACGGCCAGCTCGTGGCCTCCGGATCGTGGACGGGCGAGCTTGGCCTTTGGTCGCTGCCATCACTGCGCAAGCGCAGCCTGCGAACGGG
>JAHEAK010000633.1 GCA_024642805.1 Kofleriaceae bacterium
GGACCTCGCTCTGCAGCCCATCTTCGACGCCAAGTGCATCGCTTGTCACGACGGTGACGCTTCCAAGCCAGGCAACGCTAGCTACACGATCAGCGACGACATGGGCTTCTCGCAAACGGTGGTCTTCGACCTTCGCAGCCAGGCCATCACGGTCGGTACGGGCGAAGACATGGTCTCCGGTTACAGCGCTTCGCACCTCTCGCTCATTGGTCCCGACATGGAAGACATCGAGATGATGGACCTCACCATCACCGGCGACATGACCATCTGGGTCGAAGCCGAGAATGCTGCGGGCTCGCCACTCTTCGAGCGTCTCAATCCACCGGTGCTGTACCCAACGCCTGATCTGAACGTCCGCCGCTTCCCTGGTCCAAACCACCCCGAAGAGCTTGGTCAACCTGGCCTCACCGCTGGCGAGTACCGCTTGCTCATCGAGATGGCAGACAACGGTGGTCAGTTCTACTCGCGTGAGAACGCACCAGGTCTCAACTAATCGGTCCCGGAGGATAAGCAAATGCTAGGAAAAAACATGATCAAGAACGTTATCGTAGCCGCCGCTTGCTCCTTCTCGCTCTTCGCAGCCATCCCGGCTGCGGATGCGGGCACGGGAGGCTCTCCTGGAGTCATCCGCAGCGCGATTCGAAGCAACAACGCAGACGCCATCATCTCCGCCCTCGAGCAGAGTGAAGACATCCCTTGCAACAGCGACTGTGTCAGCATGGTGATGGACCTTCTCGACCACGACGACTACCGCATTCGTCAGGTCGCCGCTTGGTGGTTCGCTCGCCGCCCAGCGCAGATGAAGGAAATCGGTGAGCTCGCTACGGCTTGGCTCAGCATGGATGACTCGGTCAAGGCTCGCAACGGCGCCGATATTCTCGGCACCTTCGGCTACGCCAAGTACATCGATGTTCTGTCGGCTGCGGCGGTCAAGCAGAGCTTCACGGCCGACGCACGAGCGGCTGCCGTGCAAGCACTTGGCAACATCGCCAACCAACGGGCCAATGGCGTCGTTGCGCAGGCGATGGCTGATGGCAGCCCGCTGGTGCGTCTCAAGGCGGTCAACGCCTGGAAGAACATGCTGAAGCAAACCGAGGCGGCTCCTGTGGTGGCACTCGTCAAGGACGCCGATCTGCAAGTTCGTCGGGCGGCGGTCGCCACCGTGGGCACATTCCGCACATCCGAGGCACGCGTCGATCTCGAGGCTGCTCTGCTTGGTGATGCGGATCCTGCCGTTCGTCGCAATGCGGCTTGGGCGCTTGGACGCATCGGTGACAAGGCAAGCCGCGACGCTCTGCGCACTGCGATGGAGGACAGCTCTTCGCTCGTTCGCACGACGGCAAAAGTTGCATACAACAAGACACGCTAAATAGCTGCTGCTACTAGTCGGGGCGCCTTGTGGATGAAAATCCTCCAGGCGCCCCGATTCTGCGTTTTGCGACCTACGCACACTACTACTCGGCTTACTTCAGTTACGCTTGCACCAGGTATGGCTATGCTTAGAAGAATATCGATTTCGACTGCCGCTCTTCTCTTGGCCGCCTGTGGTTCTGACGCTCCAAGGCAGACCTACTACGAGCGCGAGATCGAGCCGATCTTGCTGCGCTCCTGCTCAGGAAACACCGGTGGCTGTCACGTCGTCGATGACACCGACCCCTTCGGTTTTGCGGCTGGTAACTTCGATGTCACAAGCTTTGCGAACGTCCAGAAGCGTCGCGACGTGTTGCAGCGCTTTGGTGCCTACGAGGTTCCACTCTTGCTGGTCAAGGCCGTTGGCGCCAGTGGCGAGCTCGGTGTTACCTACAATGACGAATTTCATCCGCTCGCGGTGCAGCACGTCGGCGGCAGCGTTCTGCGCGTTGGCTCCGACGCGTACCTGACCCTGCTCGAGTGGACTAACAACGGTGCTACCGAGAATGGCTTGCCTCCCATCACGCCTGCGGAGACTGGCCAGGGCAGTTGTTCCGAGTTCGTGCCGGCCGCCTTCGACGAAGCGCCCGTGGTTGCGGACACCAACTTTGCCAACTTCAAGAGCAAGGTCATGCCTATCCTCGAGGGCTGCAACGCTGCCAGTTGCCATGGCGCGCCCGCCTCGGACTTCTACATCACCTGTGGCGACAACGATCGCCAGGTCGCGTACAACTTTTCCACCGCCCAGAGCTTTGTCGCTGATCCGGCTGCCAACTCGCAGATTCTGCAGGTACCGCTCGCGGTCAACGCCGGTGGCTACTTCCACACCGGCGGCGAGCACTTCGCTAGCCGCGACGATGCCGACTACAAGGAGGTCGAAGCCTGGGCCAGGGCTGTTGGGCCGCTGAACTTCGGAGAGGGCGATGCCGGCAAGGAGTACTTCAAGGACTACGTACAACCCTTGCTGCTCGAGCGAGGCTGTTCCTTCGAAGCGTGTCACAGTCCGCAAGCAACCAACGATTTTCAGCTGCGCTCCGGTAGCCAGGGCTTCTTCTCGCCCATCGCTCTGCAGCGCAACTACGAAGACCTCAAAAAGAACTTCATGGCCTTCGAGGTTGCCGACGCCCGCCGAGGCAGGGCGCTTGCCAAGACCATCCTGGATGTCTTTGGCGGCATGAATCACCGCGCCGGCCCTGTCATGGAGACCCCTGGTTCCGGGGGCGCAGATCCAGCCACGTGTGACGATCCAATCGATCCGACGACGGCCTCTGCCTACTGCATCGTGCAGGGCTGGGTCGACATCGAGCGTGACGCGCTCTTGGCCCAGGGCGATGTTTTCGATCTCCGTGGCGGCAACACCGTCAATATCGTCTACGTGGATCGCCAGGAGTCGCATGTGGCCGGCCCTCTCGAGTTCGACACCTTCCAGGGCAACTCGGACTTGAAAGTCGTGGCCGCCCAGATCGCCGCCGACGGATCTCTAAGCGTCGTCGACACCCCGACCTCGCTCCTCGACACCTGCGCTGGCGCCGGCGACAGGAACGTGGTCGATGTCAGCGCTCCAGACGTCAGTCGAGACGGCGTGACAGTTGCCTTCGCCATGCAGCTTGGGGCAGGGCAGGCCAAGGAGGTCTACACGGTCAACATCGATGGCACGGGGTGCACGCAGCGCACGACGCCACAGGCAGCCGTTGGTGGCATCAAGATCCACAGCTTCGATCCGGCCTTTTCGCCTGATGGGGAGTGGTTGGTCTTCGCTTCGACTCGCGAGGGTGTGAATCCGCCGGGCCTCAGCAGACGTCTTTTTCTGCCCCAGAGCAACATCTGGCGCATGCAGCTCGACGGCTCCAATCTCGAGCAGATGACCTTCCTGACCAACAGTGAGGTTTCGCCACAGTTCATGCGCGAAGGCCGCATGATCATGAGTACAGAAAAAGTCTCAGAAGGATTTTACCAAGTCTCCGGTCGCCGCATCAACTGGGACCTCACCGACTACCACCCTCTGTTGGCGCAGCGCGCCACTTCGGACTACGGTTCGCCAGCGGACTTGAGTGAGCGCCCGCCCTCGGTCGGCTACCAGCAAGCCACCGACATTCGCGAGGGCTTCGACGGCAACTTCTTAACGGTCTTCTCGGATCTGGGGGCGCGCGGTG
>JAHEAK010000634.1 GCA_024642805.1 Kofleriaceae bacterium
GAACAGCGGATCCGCCTGCGTCCAGGTCAGGCTCAGCGGGTCGTAATAGCGATAGCCGTAGTAATCGAGGCGACTGAGCTGGTCGGCCTCCTTGCCGTTGAACCTGCGCAAGTGCGTGTCAGTCTCGCCGCTCTGACTCAGAAGTTCTCCGAAGGGGCCGTAGACGTAAGCCGTGGTCAGCGTGCCATTGCTCTCAACCGCCCCCATCAAGTGGCCGAGGCCATTGTGGAAGCTGTACTCCAGGTCCCGCTGCCCGTACTCGTTGTCGATGCGAGCGACCGCCGTGGCACCGAGGCTCAGGTTGGTCATCTTCTTCTCGGCCGCGCCCGAGCCTGTGAACCAGTACTCGGTGTCACCGAACCAGATCCTCGTGCGCACCAGCGCGCTGCCCTTGCGCTCGATGGCGGCGAAGCGGTTTTCTTCGTCGTAGTAGTACAGCTCGTTGGGGCCTTTGGGGCTGGTCGACCTGGCTGTTGGCCGCGCCCTAGCCGTACTTGACGTTGCGGCCGATAACCTGCGGCGCGCTGATGACGTCGGCCACGTCGGCCACAGGTGGCAAAGGCGGGCACAAAGCGGGATATCCTTGCCGCGATGAAAGCAAGAGCGCGCTCGACCGTTGAAGGCAGCATGAGCCCCTGTACAGCGCGTTTTCATGGCTTTCTAGATCGCATCGGCGCGCGTGGGCGCGAGCCTCGCGTGCTGAGCCTTTTGGCCCATGCCCTGTGCGCCATCGTGTTGCCTGCTGTGCTGTCGGGCTGCTTTGCCAGTACAGCAAAGCTTCGGGTCGGCCCGGTCGTCGACTTGGATGGCAAGGTGGCGGTGCAGAGCGATCTCTCGTTTGGATTTGGAGTGGCGCTCTCGACCAAGTCGGCGGTGACGGCATCGCTCGGTGTCGGCGGCGGCTCGGGCAGCTACCTCGAGCTCACAGACACCGTCGAGTACCACCGCCTCGAGAAGGACCACGCGTGGCGTGCCGGGTTCGAAGCTGACATCGGCTTCTTCGGGAACACGGGCGTGACCAGCTGGGCGCAAGGAGCCCTCTCGGTGCCCTTGCGCGACCGAGAGAACTATTCTGCTGGTCCCGAGAAGGGCGGTTTTTTCGAGAGCGGCACGACGCGCTCGCGCTGGAGCCTTGGCTGCGAGGGACGCGTCGGCTATCGATCGCGTCTAACTGACGAGCAGCTGCAGGCTCGCAGCCCGGCCCTTGCTCTCGCCGCCACCCTGGAGTGGCACGGGCTCAGCCGTGTGCACTAGAGAAAAAGGCCGCGCGACCTTGGGTCGGCGGCCTTGTCGGCTAGAGATGATGCGACCAGCCGCGATGCGCGACTGGCAGCCATGCGCGACTAGCGGCGGTACATGGTCATCACGCAGGCGCCGCCCAGACCGAGGTTGTGCTGCAGGGCGATCTTGGCGCCTTCGACCTGGCGCTTGTCGGCTTGGCCGCGCAGTTGCCAGACAAGCTCGGTGCACTGCGCCAGACCGGTCGCACCCAGCGGATGGCCTTTGGACAGTAGGCCGCCCGAAGGATTGGTGACGTACTTGCCGCCGTAGGTGTTGTCGCCGTCCTCGATGAACTTCTCCGCGCCGCCTTCGGGACACAGACCGATGGCTTCGTAGGTCAGAAGCTCGTTGGCGGTGAAGCAGTCGTGAAGCTCGACCACGTCCACGTCCTCGGCACCGATGCCAGCCTGCTCGTAGAGCTTGGTGGCGGCCTCTTTGGCCATGTCGTAGCCGACCATCTTGATCATCGAGTCCTCGTCGAAGGAGGAGCGATAGTCGGTGGTCATGACCTGTGCAGCGATGTACACCGGATCGATGGCGCCGTGCTTTTTGGCAAAGGCATCGGAGCACAAGATCGCGGCCGCGGCACCGCAGGTCGGTGGACAGCACTGGTAGCGGGTCAATGGATCGAAGACCTCTGGCGCGTTCATGATCTCATCGAGAGTCAGGGTCTCGCCAAAGAGCGCGTAGGGGTTTTTATTAGCGTGCTGGCGGGCCTTGTAGGCGATCTTGCCAAAGGTCTCCTTCTTGGTGCCATACTTCCAACGGTACTCGCGGCCAGCGCCACCGAACATCTGCGCAGCAGGCGGGGCTTGATTGAAGCCCTGCAGCTTGCTCATGACGCCAGCGTGCTGATCGAGAGGATTGGTGCGATCGGTAAACTTCGAGCCGAGCGCGCCCTTCTCCATCTTCTCGAAGCCAACCGCGAGCACGCAGTCGGCCATGCCGCCGGCCACTGCTTGTGCGGCCAACATGAGGGCCGAGGAGCCCGTCGAGCAGTTGTTGTTGACGTTGAAGACCGGGATACCGGTGACGCCGACGTCATAGACCGCGCGCTGGCCGCAGGTGCTGTCGCCGTAGACGTAGCCAGCGTAGGCTTGTTGCAGTGCTTTGAAGTCGAGATTGGCGTCCTTGAGCGCCTCGCGGATGGCACCGGCCGCCATGACATTGTAGTCATCGCTGGCGCCAGGCTTGGCGAACTTGATCATGCCGACACCGAGAACGTTTACTTTATTGGACATTGGTTTTCCTTATCGTGAGGTTGGTGGTTCTCGGGACGGTTAGTTAAGGGCCTTGAGGAAGCTCAGGCGTTGAGCGACGCGAACATCGCCATCCACCCGCAGGCGGCCATTCTGATACAAAGACTTGGTGTTTTCCTCACCTTTGACCAGCGCCAGTAGATCGGCGTCGGAGATGGTGAAGGTGACGTCCGCGTCCTTGAGAGCACCGGACTTGACACTGCCCTTGCCGCTCTTGAGGTCGACGGCCCAGCTGGCATCAGGACCGGTGATGTTCCATTGCATCTTGGCGGCAACCTCGCCGACGACGCCGGCGTTGGCGGCTACGAAGCTCTCGAGCTTTTTGAAGAGCTCAGGAGCCGCCGCACTCGCTGTCACCGGAGCCTTAGCAGGGGCCGATGCCCCACCGCCTTTGGCTTTCTCGGCGCGCGCCTTCATGACGGCGTCTTTGGCCTGCTCCGGATCGACCTTTTGCAAGAAGGTCAGCTTCTGGGACGCCATGATGTTGCCGCTAATCTTGAGCTTGCCACCGAAGTAGAGCTGCTGTGGATCGAGCTCGCCTTTGACCATGCCCATGAAGTCGGCATCGGAGAGTTCCAGGGTGCACTCGGGCTTGATGGTCTCGCCCTCGGTCACGCTGCCCTTGCCGTTCTTGGCGTCGAGAGTCCATACGCTGTCGGGCCCGGTCAGCTTGAACTGATAGATGACGCCGACCTTGGCTATCATGTCGGGGTTGCGCTCGACGTAGTCGCGCATGGCGATGAAGACGTCCCAGGTGGTGGGAGCATCGTCGGCAGCCGGTGCAGCGCCTGCGGCCGGGGCGCCGCCGCCACCTGCGCCCGCGCGCGCCTTGGCAGCTTCTATCACTTTGTTGGGATCGAGTTTCTGCAGGAAGGTGAGCTTCTGCGAGGCCATGACGTTGCCGCTGATCTTGAGCTTGCCACCGAAGTAGAGCTTCTGCGGATCCGCCTTGCCGGTGCACATGTCCATGAAGTCGGCGTCGGAAAGCTCGAGGGTGCACTCGGGCTTGACGGTCTCG
>JAHEAK010000070.1:0-9534 GCA_024642805.1 Kofleriaceae bacterium
GGTCTGGCGATGCCCTTCGATGGTGGCGCGCTCGCCGATGCGATCTCGACGACCGCCGTGTCGGAACGCGAGCTCAACACCTCCGCCTACTACCAAGGTCGCGAACTGATGATCGCGCAGCGGCAACTGGACGCTAGTGGCAGTGCCATGCGCATCACCCAGATCGTTCGCTTCCTCGATGGCAGCAGTCTCGCCAACGTCGGTCTGTACCGCAAGAACGCCACAGCCTGAGCCTCGCAGGCTCCCGTCGAGCGAGCTTGCGTACAACCTGGGCACGGGCAAGGCGAGGGTCGCGCGCGCCCACATCCCAAGGGGGCAGGTCGGCAAGGCCCGGAAGGAGTTGGCGATGCCCGCGGCACAGGCAGGCAGGAGCTGGCAAGGCCCGCGGCACAGACTGGCAGGAAGCAGCAGCCCTCGGCCAGTAAGTTGGCCATGGGTAACGAAGGTGTAATCTACGAAACGTGATGAAGGGCAAATCAGCGTTTCCGATCTACGCGCTCGCGGGCCTGGGTTGCGCACTGCTTGCAAGCTGGCCTAGCACGGCACATGCCGACAGAGTGCAGCGAGCACTCATTGTGTCCATGGAAGACCAGGAGGCTTTCTTTCCTGTCGAGCCCAACAGCGGAGTGGCCGTGCAGCAAGCGGTGCGCATTCGCCATCCCATCCGACTCAAGCATCCCGTGACCGGCAAGTGGGTCAACGACGAGCTGCCAGTGGGCGAAGCGCGGGTCAGCATGGTGGGGGAGCACCTGGCCATGATCAAGCTCGGTGCGGTCTTGCGCGCTGAGGTGCAGATGGGCGATGTGGTCGAGGTTCGAGTGCCTGGTGTGGCCCAGCCACAGGTGACGGTCAAGAAGATCGATCGTGAGCCCATACCGGTCGGCGACGCTGACACCGTCGCGGTCCTCAACACCTGGCAGCGCACCTCCGGGCAGCGGATCGACACACGCATCGCCGCCTGGCGCGAGTTTCTAGACAGCAACCCCGAGACCAGGTACCGCGAGCGCATCGAGGCCGACCTGGTCACTCTCGAGGACATGCGCACACGAGAGCCGCAGACCCTGGTCTTCGACGATCCTGTGATCTCCGGTGTCGAGCACCGCACGCCGCACACCGTCGATGCCGGCACCAATGTCGGGTTGGCCTTTGCCGTCGACAATCCAGGCGATGTCGTGGCTGCGTGGATTCATTATCGCCGCAGCGGCGACCCGAGCTTTCACCGCGCCGCTCTGCACAAGGATGGCGACGGCTATTTGCGCGGCAACATCAACAAGGAAGACGTGCTCTCTCCTGGACTCGACTACTTCGTCGAGCTCGCCAACGCCAGTGGTCACTCAGGCTCGGCCATCGGCAGCCCCGATGATCCTCGGCACATCCGCGTGCAGAGCCAGAGCCTGCAAGCCCTGCGCGAGACACGCAACCGCTCGCGGGTCTCGGTCCTGGCCAGCTATCTCGACTATGCCACCTTCGACAAGCGCGCCAACAATGGCGAGTACACCGACCAGTTCGCCGAGTTCGAGGCCGACTTCTTGTTTCGCCTGCGTCGTCCCATGCTCTACGGCATTCGCATCGGCATGGGCGTCATCAACGGTGAAGGTGGATTCAAGGATCAGCCCGCGCCCGAGGTGGCGGGCTTCCAATACGGCTACACCGAGTTCGAGTTTCGCACCATGCCAACCCGCGCCTACCTCGCGCGCATCATCGCCGGCCTCGGTCGCAACGGTCTAGGCTTTGGTGCTGAAGGGCGCGTTCGCTTCGGCGAGGAAGAGAAGAGCAACTTGAGCTTCGCTCTCTCGAGTTTAGAGGACGTCGGCTTTCTGTCGGAAGTCCGCATGCAGTGGGCGGCCTTGCAGCATGTTCCGCTCGGCTTCGCGGTCGGCGTGACCGATCAGCCCAACAACGGCGATATCGGCGTGCGCCTCTCTGGCGACATCGGTTACCGCGCTCTCAGTTGGTTTCAACCGACGCTGCGCGTCTCGTATCAGGGACGCAGCGTTCAACACTCTGGCCTAGGTGTCGGCCTGGGCATGGTCTTCGACTGGTAGGAGCCTCGTCATGCACATCCTAAGAATCACTTCTCTCGTCAGCGTGATCCTGTGTGCCGGTGCCGGCCTGGCCCTGGCCCAAGAGCAGGAATCCCTGGTCTATCACGTGCCCCTGGCCGATGCCTCGGTTGGTGAGGACATCACCGTCGTGGCCAACGTCTCGGCCGGCTGGACCTCGAACCTGGAAATCCGCGTGCGAGCTCCCGATCAGCCCGGCTGGCAGAGCTTTCCTTTTGAGCGCAGCGGCGACGCAGAATACGTGGCCGTCATTCCCGGGCAAGTGGTACAGCCGCCCGCCTTCGAGTACTTCATCGCGGGTACTGGCGAGGGCGGCTCGCGCACACACTTTGCCTCCGAAGCAGATCCGCAGCGCGTCTACGTCTACAAAGATGCCCTCGAGGAGGTCCGCGATCAGGAACTCAAGCGCTTCCGCGGGCGACGTGCGCAGATTCAACTCTCCGGCGAGCTCGTCGACTTCGGTACCCGAAGCATCGTCGACCGCGCGACTGCCGAGGAGTATCAGGTCAAGGACTCGTACTATCGCATCGACACCAGCGTGAGTTACCGACTCATGCGCTACCCACTGCGAGCCTTGCGCTTTGGCTACAGTCGTCTGATCGGCACCACCCCTGCCACGGCACGCGGGGATGGCATTTGCTCGGGCGGCACACCGGAGAAGCCCTGTGACTTCAGCGCTGGCTATCGCGCCGGCGGCTGGGTGGAGACGCAGTGGCGCCTTAGTGATCTGCTCAACCTCGACACCCGCGCGCTCATTCAAGCCACGCCCACCGGCTTTGGTCTGGGTGGGCGAGGCGAGCTGCGCTTTGGCGACGACATCGGATCGCACTTCGCGGTCGGCATCGAGAGCATCACTGAAGTCGGCACCGCCAGCTATGTTCGACTCGGTTGGGCGACGGTCCCGCACTTTCCAATGGCGGCGACCATCGAGCTTAGCAACTACCCTTCCAGTCATCGCGACACGGGCGTGCGATTGCTCTACGACGTGGCCTATGACGTCGGCAATGGCCTGCGCCTTGGCGCCCGCGTCGGCTATCAGGCCCGCGATCAGGGAATCGGCGGCGCTGCCACCGGACTCAACGTCAGCTTTGACTTCTAGTGATGCCGCTGATGAGCAAGCGAACTCCACTGCATCTCCTTCGTTACGAACTTCGAGGACTGAACATGTCAATCCCAACACCAAAGCTCAGTGCCCTGCTTGCGCTCAGCGTCGTCACCTTGCTGGCGACGCGCGCAGACGCAAAGAACGTGGTCCTGGATATTCAAGATCAGGATATCTACATCGACATGGGCCATGACCAGGGGGTGGCCATCGGCAGCACCCTGACCCTCGAGCACGTCATCAACGCTGTGCACCCGGTTACCAAGCAGCCGGTCCGCGACACCTTCCCCATCGGGGCCATGGAAGTCGTCAACGTCGGGCCGCAGACCTGCGTGGCTCACACCGATGCCCAGCTCTTCGCCAGGGTTCGCATCGGTGACGAGGTGAGCCTCGCCAGCAAAGCCGTCAGCTTCGAGGATCCCTGGCTTGCCCCTCGCTCGCAGGCCGACCGAGATCCGGGCCTCGCCGCTGACCTGAGCTGGCAGGAGTCGGTGGCGCAGGCCAAAGACAAGATCGCCTCCGAGGTAGAGATGCAGGCCATCTGGCAGAGCACACTCGGCCAGCCACTCGAGACACGTCTGGCCATCTGGAAGCAGTTCGTTTCCGACCAACCTCAGTCAGTGTTTGTCGGCACCGTATATCAGAATATATCTGAGCTAGAGAACCGAATCCGCACGGAAGCGGAGATGGCTGCGCTCACGCCTGAGGAGCAGCGCGCCAATGCGGCCCTGCGCCAGCTGTCGATTCTCACTGGCGTCGACTACCCCTCTGGGCGCCTGGCACAGAAGGCACCGCGCCGAAGCTACGAAGGCCAGGACATCGCCATTGCGCTCCTCATTCCCAATCCCTCCGGCATTCGCGAGGCCTGGCTCTACTATCGCGGCAGTTCCGAGGGCAGCTATGAGCGCGCGCCGATGGTCGTCGATGGCGACGGCTACCTGCGAGGGGTCATCCCTGGAAAAGCCGCCCGAGCGCCCGGAATGGACTACTTCGTGGAGCTTCTTCGTGGCGAGGATGTGGAACCGGTGCCCGGCCTAGGCACGACCTATTCACCCATGCGAGTCGATGTCGATGCCTCCGTCGAAGAGGAGCCGCCAGATCTCGTCGGTCACTCTCGCGTCACTCTCTTCATGGACTACGTCGACTTCGATGGCTTCAGCAAGAGCTATGACGAGTACGTGCACGCCGAGATCGACTTCATGTACCGCTTCTACCGACCCATCTATGCCCTGCGTCTCGGCTTCGGGACCATGTCGGGCAAGGGCGGCCCAAAGGACGTCATCGACCTCGATCAAGACTGTCGCCTCGATGGCGTCTACCTGTGTCACAAGGTCGGCTACAACTATGCCTTTGCCGAGATTGAGGAGCGCCTCGGCGACCTCTTCGCGATCATGCTTCGCCTGCAATGGGGCAGCGTCTACAAGGACTCAACGCCGATGGAGGGCGTCGGGCGCGAGTTCTTCGATGCCTTTGGTGGGCGCGCCCGCATCCGTCTAGGACGGGAGCTGGAGAGCAACCTGGTGCTTGGCGTGGCCAAGACCCAGCGCTTGGGCCAGATGTACGAGGGTGCATTCACCTGGGACGTCATTCCCAACTTCCCGGTCGTGTTGGCGGTGCAGGTCACCGATCAACCGGTCTTGGAGGACTTCGGTGTTCGACTGATCTCCGATGTCGGCTGGCGACACTTCGATTGGGTCTACCCCTCGCTTCGCATTGCCTACCAGGCGCGCGACATCGACCACGCAGGCCTCTCGGCTGGCCTGGCTGCAAACTTTGATTGGTAAGGAGCTACGCATGCACACGACAAGGACACTTCTACTGGTGCTGGCGCTTCTGGTCTTCGGCGCGCCGGCGGCGCTCGCCCAACCCGGCGATGATCAGCCGATTTCCCCCTACGGCGATGACGAACCCACGGCTGATAGCTCTGGGCCCAAGCCGCCCAAGGCCACAGCCAAGGCGCCGGCTCCCGCCGAACCCGATGTGCCGCCCGATCACGCGGTGATTCGGCATGTGCCTCCGACCGAGGCCGAGGCGGGTAGCAAGCTCAAGCTCATCGCCGTCATCGAGAACGGCTGGGTCGAGGATGGTCTCGTCGCCAACTACCGAGTCACGGGCACCGCGGAGTACACCAGCGTCGACTTCGAGCGCTCCAGTGCCGGTGGCTATTTCGCGTTGATACCGGCGCGCGACATCGGTCGAGAAGGTGTCGAGTACTACATCACTGGACGCAAGACCGGTGCACTGCACTTTGGCTCGGCCGAGAATCCACACCCGGTTCGCGTCGAGCCGGCCACCGAAGATCGCTGGATCGAAGTGGAGCGTGCTCGGCTCGGTGACTATCGCTACGCGGTCGACGCATCTCTCGAGTATTTCGACTTTGGTAACACCCATGGTCGCGATCGATTCGCGCGCGGTCATGTCGATTGGAGCCATCTCTTGGTCGATGAGCTCTACGCCATCAATCTCGGCTTTGCCTTTTTGCAGGGCGGAACGCCCTCGGGACTCATGGCTGATGCCGTCAACAACGATGCGCGCGTACGCTACGGCTATGGCGGCGTTCGATGGCGAATGGCCGACAAAGTGTGGGTCGACGGCAAGGCCATGATGGGCTTTGGTGAGAAAGGCTTTGCGGCCGGCGTCGGCGGTGCCCTCACGCTCGGCAACGACTGGCGAACAGCAGTGACCGTCGGTGGCGAGGCCATGACAGAACTGAGCTACAAGGCCTTCATTCGACTGCAGTGGGACACCGTGCCCGGCGTGCTCATGAGCGCAGAGGTGGCGACCACCAATCAGCCTGACGCCCAGATCGATGCCGGCTCGTACGTCGAGTACCGCATTCGCTACCCCTTCACCAAAGCCATGGAGCTAGCCGGCTCGGTCAACTTTGCCGCGCGCGGCAACCGACCAGGCGGTTTTGGCGGCGGTCTGCACACCCGCTACATGTTCTGAGCGGGCGCCGATGCAAGAGGAGCGACGACCAGGGGTCATCGCTCCTGCGCAGTGTTCTCATGGAGCGACGACCAGGGCCATCGCTCCTACGCAATGTTCTTAGGGAGCGACGACCAGGGTGGTGTTGGCGTCAGCGAAGGCCTTGACCGCGTTGTCACGGAGAGACATGCCGCCCACGGTGGCGCCGATGGTGTAGTTGCCTGGAGGCACGTTGAAGATGTAGGCAACACCCGAGCTCTGTGTCGATGGGAAGTCAGTCATGCCGGGGATGCCGCCCGAGCCTGCGTACTTGATGGTGCCGGCGGAAGGGGTGATGGTGACCACCGCGCCCTCGACCGTGTCTTGATTGCAGTCGGTGACCGCCACGATCATGACACCATTGCCGGCCGTCTGCGTCACACCGGTGAGGATGGGCAGAAGTCCAAAGATGGTCGTGCTGACCATGATGATCGGAGTGCCCGAGAGGCTCTCGTAGATCGGGTAGGGCGGGTAGACGTAGGTGTCGATGAAGTTGTTCGAGGTCGCAGCCAGGTAGGCATCGATAGCCGTGGCGCTGTCGGTAGGATCGGTCAGTGTGAAGTCGCCCGTGAAGTCGCCCTCGACCAAAAGGCCGTCGTCGGCGCTCAGATGAGCGGCCACATGCGCGCTTTGCGTCATCGGATTGATGCCGCTGGTTGAGCCTTCTTGAACGGTGCCAGCGATGACGATGGGTGGATTGGCAACCGAGTTGGGCAGTTTGGCGCCAATGCAGTCGAGAGCGGCCGGCATGGCGTCGGGGAGTGGGGCGGCGTCTGCGCGCGGAGCGGCGTCGACGGGAACGCTGGTGTCGGCGTCGGCAGGATCGGCCGCCGTGGCGTCTGGCGTGCTGCTACCACCGCCGCCGCCGCAGGCGCTTGCCATCAAGAGTGCGAGTACGGAGCTAAGGCTAAGCGATTTGTGCATGTGCCGCTTATAGCAGCAAGGTCTGCACTCGAACAGAGATTCGCCGCACAGCTTGGCTGGACAGTTTAGGAGGCGACCTCTGGATCGGCCGCGCTGGCGACGCCGAACTCAGGGTTCATGGTCGCCGCCCTGTGTTCTCTCTTGGACTTAGAAATTAGCCGCACATAAGCGTCGCCGGCCGCGCGCATCAGCGTATTGAGTCCATCCATCTGCTCGTCGCTGAGGTTGGCACCCTCGGGGGCCTGGCCGTAGAGCAGGTTGACCACGCGCTTGCCGATGGAGCACACCACGACGATCGAGTAGTTCGGCGCACTTGCACGCAGCACCCGAAACCAGTGGGTGTGCAAGGTGCTGGGAAAGGGCCTGGCGCGGTAGCTCAGGTCCTCGGCGCTCAAGGCGACCTTGAACATCGAGGGCGCGTCGTCGAGCGGCATCAGCAAAGTCTCGATGCGATCTTCGTCGAGGCCCGGTCCAAAGCCCTTCCATCCAAAGGCCATGTTGTCGCGAACCAACAAGAGGGTGGCAACCTCGAAGAGCTCGGCGGCATGGCCGAGAATGGCGTCGGCAATGTCACCGCGCTTTTGAGTCTCGTTGATGATGTCGATGGCAGCCTGGCAGGCGATGGGATCAGGGGCGCCCTTGATCTCAGGGACGGGCGTCTCGACGTTCTCGACCTGCTTGGCACGTGGCGGCAGTGCTTCGGCAAGTGCTTCGTCGTCGGCCTCGAGTTCTTCGACCAGGTCGGCGGCATCGAGCTCGAGAGCTTCGTGCTCTTCGGTGTCGATGTGATCGAAAGGTTGGGGAATGGCATCCGAGGTGGTTTCGGCGCTGGGTGCCGGGGGCTTTGATCGGCGACGCTCGCGCAAGGGCGGCGCTGGCATGGGCGCTTGCAGTGGCGTGGCGACTCGTGGCGGCAGACCTGGGAGCGGCGGCGCTGGCAAGGTCTGGTGTTTCTCGTTGACCTCGCGGCTGCCGCGCAAGTCGGGCATGCTCGCGAAGTAGGCTGGCTTGGGAATGCCGTAAAAGCGCTCGAGGTAGTAGTGGATGCGAATTTCGGGGGCCACGCGCGGGATGACGCGGTAGCCGGTCGCCTGCGAGATCTCATCGAGAGTCTGCATGTCGTGTGGATCGTCGACGGCGACGATCAAGGTCTGGCTCTGGATCACGATGGGGATGCAGCGAAAGCGCGCCGCCATCTCCGGAGTCAGCAGTCGCACCGCCGAGCGTTTGCAGCGCTCGAAGGTTGCGCCGGTGGCAATGGGAATGCCCAGCTCCAGGCCCAGATAGACAGTAAGCGTCTCGGCGTCGATCAGATCTTCGGCAACCAGCAGAGAGCCAAGGCGTCCACCTTCTTGAGCTTGTCGCAGGATGACTCGCTCTAGATCGGCCTCTTCGATACGACCATCGCGTACCAGCATCTCCCCAAGCTTCATGGCCTAAAATCGTATCATTGTGGTGGGCCTCGCGCCTCTTCCCGGGGGACCGGAGCAACCTGCTCGCAAGCGCGCATTTCTCGTCTCGCACGCAAAACTGTGCTACCGAAAAGTTGTGCTCTGGCTCTGGCATTCGCGCTGGTCTCTCGTGCTGCTGGTAGCAGCCTGTGCCGGCGAGGCTAGCGAAGAGAAGAAGCCGTCTACGCAGCTCACGCAGGCCGATGCCTCGCCCAACATCTCGGAGGAGAAGCGAGCCCTCGAGGAGCTGGCACCACCGGGTCGCAAGCCCCTCCTCCTAGGCCAAGGCGTGCACGGTTTGCGACTCTCACGATCCATCGCCGTGCGCGCAGAACCCCGCGCAGATGCTCAAAAACTTGGCACCGTCGCCGCTCACACCGTGGTCGGATGGAGCACGGCGGCCGTCGGCGAGGGCTGCGATACTCGTTGGATTGAGATCGAGCCCAAAGGCTGGGTGTGCGAGTCCTATCTCGAACCCGTGGACAGTGAACCCGCTGGAGTCGAGCTGCCCAGGTTGCAGGTAGGTGAATACGTGCCGGGCACCTACGGCAAGGTGGTCGCCGAGGACGCGCAGGCTTTTACCATCCAAAACGGAGTGCGCAGTGCGGGCACGCCAGTGCTTGGCGCCTCGACCGTTCGCAAACGCGCTCAGCTCTTCTTTCAGGGCCGCAGCTACTGGAAGATCGATGGCGGCAAGTACATCGCCGAGTCCGCTTTGCGCCTGCACGAGCCCTCCGAGTTCGTCGGCCGGCATCTGCAAGACGAGACGGGACTGCGCTTGCCGATGGGCATGGTGGTTTCGAGCAAGCGCCCCGGCGACTGGGTGTCGGTACTCGATGCACCGGCAGGTGCCCAGAAGCGTCGCCTGGCCGCGCGCACCGTGGTTTCGGTGTCGAGCGTCGAGCACGGCGACGAGGATGCGCCCGTGGCCTATCAGATCGGCGAGGGCGAGTGGGTGCGCGCCGAGGACCTGCGCTTCATCGATGCCGCTCCGCCACCACCGACAACGGGCGCAAGCGAGCGCTGG
>JAHEAK010000070.1:9544-13369 GCA_024642805.1 Kofleriaceae bacterium
TGCCTACGAGGGCAGTGTGCCGATCTACGCCACGTTGATCTCGAGCGGCACCCGCAAAAACCCGACGCCGACCGGCATCTACCGCATATGGATCAAGTTCTCGGAGACGAGCATGAGCGGTCGCATGGGCGAGAGCGACGCCTACTCGGTGGCCACCGTGCCCTGGACGCAGTTCTTCTACGACGACTTTGCGCTGCACACCGCCTACTGGCACGACTACTTCGGTCAACAGCGCAGTCACGGTTGCATCAACCTCAGCCCGCGCGACGCTCGCTTCTTGTACTTCTGGTCCGATCCGCAGGTTCCGCCAGGATGGAGCATGGGCAACGCCAGTGACGCCACGCCCGGCTCGATGGTTCGCATTCGCTCGGCCCAGGATCCACAGCCAGCATTTCAAGGACGCGCACTGCGTGTCTACGAGGCGAGGTTGGCGCAGGAACTGGCGCAAGAAAACCCGCACTAACGCTGTGCACGGCGCAGCGTGCCTGGCGCGCCGCACAGCCCCTTGCGAGTTTCCAGATGCGCGATCTGCGCGCGCGGCCGTTGGTGCTTGCAAGGACTACGGCACCCCGTGCTAGCTTCCCGCCGTGCCTGAATACCTGCCGATTCAACACCCTCGCTTCAAGAAGGTGCAACGCGATATCTTCGTCGCGTCCCTCTCGCCAGACTGCATGTCGCACAACTGTGCGCTGCGCAAAGAGGGCGACCGTGTGAAGCTCGATGCCTGCTGCCAGTATGGAGTGGATGTCGATATCGGCGAGCGCGATGGCATCTTGCAACACGCGCAACAGATCGCAGAGATCTTGAACGATGAGGTTGCATCTCTCGAGTGGTTCGAGGCTGAGGAAAAGTCTGATGTCGATTTTCCTTCGGGACGCTACGTGCGCACCAAGACGCACGGCGAGGGCTGCCTCTTCCTGCAACACGATGCGCGCGGCTGTGCCATCCATCGCGCATCGATAGAAGGCGGATGGGATTTTCACGGCATCAAGCCACACGTCTGCCGACTCTTTCCGATCTCGTACGACAGTGAGTCCATCGTCATGTCTGATGACTATCCGGACTACTCCTGTGCCGTCGAGCCCAATACGCCTTCGGTGTACCGGGTCGGTCGACCCGACTTGCTTGCCATTTTTGGAAGCGAACTGGTCGCGCAGCTCGATGCCGTCGAGGCCCAGGTGCTAGCGAGCGAACCCAAACTGCTCAGCGTTCTGCGCTAGCGGCAGAATTGCCGCCGGTTGCCGCCCTGGCCGTTGGGCAGGCGCTTGTGGGCAGGCGCTTATCGGCAGGGGGGCTTCCCATCGCTCGGGCAAGGGCCCAATGTGACGCTGGCTCGCTAAGGTATTCTCCTAGAAGGGCGCGCTGGAGGCAGCCTGGCCGCCTTGGAAATTGCTGAGCCGGCGAAGGCCGCGCTACCCTGCGCACATGTCCGCGCTGGGCGGAAAATACAGAATAGGCGCCAGCATTGGCGGTGGTGGTATGGCGGAAGTGTTCCGCGCCGAGCTTTCCGGCGCTGAGGGTTTCACGCGCGCGGTCGCCATCAAGCGCATGAAGCGCAGCATCTCCAGTGACAAGGGCTTTGCCGAGCTCTTCGTTCGCGAGGCTCGCCTGGCCGCCAAGCTGCAGCACGCCAACATCGTCCAGACCCTGGACTTCAATCGCGACGAAAACGGCTGCCTGTACCTGGTCATGGAGCTCATCGATGGCGTCGATCTGCGCCACCTGGTGCAGAGCGGGCGCGTACCGATCAGCGCATGTGTCTTCATCATGTCGGAGGTCTTGCGCGCGCTGGACTATGCCCACGAGATGGTCGATGACGGCCAACCTCTCACCATCGTGCATAGAGACATCTCTCCGCACAACATCATGTTGTCCTGGCAGGGCACGGTCAAAGTGGTCGACTTTGGCATCGCCAAGGCGATCGCTGGCAGTCTGGTGTCGCGCTCCGGCTCGCTCAAGGGCAAGGTGGCGTACATGAGTCCCGAGCAGGTGCACGGGCAGGACCTCGACGGGCGATCGGATATCTTTGCGCTTGGCATCATCATGCACGAACTGTTGACCGGCGAGCGCCTGTTCGTCGGTGGCAGCGAGGCGGCCACGCTAAGTAAACTTCTTACGCAACCCATTGCGCTTCCGAGCAGCTTGAATGATCAAGTGCCCGCCGACATCGACGCCATCGTCATGAAGCTCCTGGCTCGCGATCGCGATCAGCGCTACTCGCGCGCGCGCGATGCACTCAACGACTTACTCGAGAGCTCGCTGTCGGTTGTGCGCGGGCGCGCGGATTTGGAGACCGTCCTCATCGAGCGCTTTCCCGGGCGCGTACCGAGGCGCGTGGCCCGCTTGTCGAGCTCGGCACAGGAGGCGGGTCAGGCCTCCGAGAGTCTGGTTCCGCACACCTTGCCCTCGATGAGCAGTGCGCAGGCCGTGCCCTTGCCCGAGCCAGTGCCGGCCCTCGCACAAGCGCCCGGCGCTGCCTTCGCCCAGGCAGGCGCGGCGAACTTCTCCACCGATGCCACGCTGCCTGCGAGCCCCAAGGTCCTGGCGGCAAGCTCCCAGGAGCTGGCGGATGGGCGAGCCCAGCCCAAGCGCACCGTTACGGCACCGGCTGTCGCAAGCGACGTCTTTGCCGGCGAAACCTTGCCCGACTCGATCGATGAGCAAGCGTCTCGGCCGTCACGAGCCTTGCGCCTGCTAGTGCCGGCACTGCTGAGTCTGGCCGTGGCCAGCGGCGTGCTCATCTACTGGCAATCGCGCTCCACACAGGCGCGACCACAGCCCGGCGCTATCGTGCTTGGCCCAAGCCGCGCGAGCACGGACGATGCCGCGCCCACCGCGGCCGATGCGGGCCTACCTGCTGTGAGCGCAGACGCGGCGCCGATGCCTGTCGAAGCCCTTGTCGCAGACGCCGCGCCCTCGCAAGGCGATGCCAGCGAGAGCAAGACCAGGGAGCACGAGCGCAAGTCGTCTCGCAAAGCCAGCGTGACCATCAAGGTCAAGCCATGGGCGGCGGTCACCATCGATGGCAAGAGCTACGGCCAGACGCCACAGACCATCGAGCTTGGCGAGGGCCGCCATCGCGTCGTTCTAGAAAATCTTGGTCTTGATCGCCAGGAGAGCTTCTCCATCACGCTCAAGGCCGCTCAGAACAAGAGCATCGACAAAGACTGGCGCTGAGACGCAGCGCTGTGGAGATCGCCGAGCGTGCGTGCTGGCGATCCCAAGGCCGCTACGCGCCGGGCGAAGCGGTGGTGACCCCGAGCTTGGGCGCTTGCACGCGGATGGCCATCTTGCCCTTGTGCTTGTTCTCCGACATGAGCTGCGGGATTTCCTCGAACTCGAAGGTTTGATCGAGCACGGGGCGGATCTTTTTTTGATGGACCAGCTTGTTGGCTTGCTGAGCCTGGAAGGCGTTAGCGAAGTGCGAGCCAATGATGCTCTTCTGTCGCATCCACAGGTAGCGCACGTCGAAATCGAGATCATAGCCCGAGGTGGCGCCACAGATGACGATGGTGCCGAAGGTCTTGGCGACCAGCACGGAGGTTGGGAAGGTGTACTTGCCAACGTGCTCGAAGACGATGTCGGCATCCTCGCCGCCCGTGAGCTCGCGAATGCGCTTGCCGAAGCGCTTGGACTCCGACATACCCTTGTTGAGATCGAACTCGCGGCGATCGATGATCATCTCTGCGCCGAGCTCGCGAACCAGATCCGACTTGTCTTCGCGCGAAACCACGGCAATCGGATTGGCGCCAACGAGCTTGGCCAGCTGCACGGCAAACACGCCCAGGCCACCCGAGGCGCCCCAGATGAGAACGTTGTCGCCAG
>JAHEAK010000635.1 GCA_024642805.1 Kofleriaceae bacterium
CGAGGCCTGGCTCCGCTTGCGCCAAGCGACTACGAGCGACCGACGCCGGGTTTTCCGGCACGACCGCGCCGCCGCGCCGCCTAGCAGGCTGCAACCACGATGGCACTCGCAAGACGTGCTACCACCGGCGCTCGCTCCCATTTCTTCAGCAGCCTGCTAGGTGTACTCGCGCTCAGCGCTGCTCCCTACTCTACTCGGGAGGCTCGATCGGCGTCCCTTCGGAGGACGAGCTATCGAAGACGGGCCGGTGCCGCAACCCACCCGGCCAGCGAATACCGATGAGGCGGAGCACGAGTGTGCGGCGATGCGCGGCAATGGTCGGCAGCGAGGCCGCCGCCCACACGCTGACCAAGAGGCGCGATACCAGGGTCACTGCCAGCGCCAAGCGAAAGCCACCGACACCGATGAGGGCACTACCGATCAGGGTTCCCGTCAGCTGCGCCAGGCCACTGGCGGCATTGACGGTGGCAAAGACGCGCGCCCGATCGCGCCCTTCGGAGCCGCTGAGTAGCGAGGTGAACTGAGACAACTCGTGACCGCTCCAGGCCGAGCCTGACAAGAGCTGGGCGGGAATGACCAGGGCCAGCCCGTGGGCAAAAAACCAGGGAATGGGCACGATGGCGATGCCGAGCAGTGCGACGATGTAGGGGCCGCGCGGTCCCTTGCGATCGATAGCGGCACCCCACATGGGAAGCACGAGCACCGTGGCCACGACCACGGAGACAGTGGAGATGGTGTATTCGATGTACGAAAAGTTGAGGTCTTCGAGCATGAAGGCAGCGAAGTAAGGCGCGGCCGTCCACACGCCGATCATCATGCCGACGGTCACGAAGAGGACACGACGCGCCGGCTCGCTGTTTCGAAACACTTCGCGAATGGGAGCAGGTGGTGTCGTGCTTGCAGCCAGGCGCGCCTCGTGGGTGCGTGCCAGCAAGACCATCGAAACCAAGCGGGCGGCGGCCGCCCCTGCAAAGAGCACCACGAAGCCCCGACCTCCCGCCGACATCGCCAGGCCGCCGGCGTGGGTGGGCTCGAGAAGTTGCAGGATCACGCCTCCGGAGATAGCCCCCACGCAGGTCGTTGCGTGCACCACTCGATTGCGGCGCGAGAAGTAGCGGCCGCGCAACTTCTCTGGCACCAGATCACCGAACCAAGACGCCCAGGCCACACCAGTGCTCTGCCCGCACATCTGCACGAGGACCGCGAGCGCGATCAAGAGACTCGGCGTGAGGACGTCGAAGGCCTGACACGCAGCCATGCTGCCATAAGACAGCGCCTGACCGGTGGCTCCAACCACGGCGACTCGACGTCGCGAACGGCCCGCGCGCATCAGTCGCAGCGAGAGCCATGGACCGAACGCGCCCATCGACAAGGGCAAGGCGACCAGCAGGCCTAGCTGAAGAATGCTGGCCCCCAGACGAACACCATCGGCAACGATGTACAGATCGCCGAGACCGACCATCAGCGCATAGCACGCGCCTTCGAAGACCGATCGCCGCATCGCGCTCTCACTCTTGGACGACGCCGACGACACTGAGGGCTATGCTATCGAGCTTGCTAGCGCCGTGTCGATGTACATGTGTCGCTGTGATCGATTTGCCGCGCCTGCCATGCCCTGGGCACGGCGCTCGCGGATCCTTCAATCCTCGATGGCAATGCCTTCCACTTTCAAGCATGCGTCAAAGCTGACCGCAAAGTTGTCGACGGGAATCGCCCCCGAGACCTCGAGCCGCATCTGCAGGAGGTCTGCGGTCAGGTAGTCGACAAGATCGATCGTCGAATCGCCGCTCGCCAACCAGGGCGACTCCCCGCCCACCGAGCGAGCCTGCGCAACATGAGCCGGCGGCAGCCCCGTGCCCGGTGCGACGAAGTCCAGGGTTAGCCCATCGGCAAAGCGGAAATCCTCTACCCCAGCCAATGCCGTGATCGAGAGCGAGAGCAAGGAGGCACGCGCATCGGGATGATCCACGGTGGCACCAACGCCATCGACCTCGACTGTCGCCACCGCCAGTTCGGCGGACTCGGCAAACAGGACCATGGGGACATCCTCGCTACAGACCTGCACAAGCTCGGTCTTGACGTGTTCGGCGTCGATTATGCAGCCGCATGTCAGAGCGGCTAGCAACGCGATATGGACTTGGCTTCGCGGCAATGTCTCCGTCCTCAAAAGGTGTACAAGAGTCCCGCTCGCCCACTCATGAGCCAGGCGTGAATCGTCGTCTCGCGATAGAGCTCGACCGGCGGTGTGTAGTTGGGCTTGGGTTTGATGATGAGGGTGCTTGCGCGCACGAAACTCACGCCCATCTGCAGGCAAAAGCGCAGGCTCTTGCCACCGATGGCTACACCGAGATGGCCGTTGCCATACTGATAGCCGACGCTCTCGAGAGTCTTGTCTTTGAGACCCGCGCTCTGCGCCAGATCGCGCATCCAGTCGGGCGTGTCGGCACGGAAGTAGTGGCCGGCTTCCAGTGCCAGATAGGGGGCTAGCAGGGCTTGCCATGGCGACCACTGCAGGCCGGCCCGAAGCCCTGGACTGTTGGAGTTATGACCGATGCCGAAAAGTGCGCGCAGTTCCGTATGAGGTCGATAGACAAAGGAGGCCATGAGGCCATCGGGGACGCCCAGATCAAGCATGCCGCCGTAGCGCGACTCGTGAGCTTGGCCATCCGCGATGCCCACCTCGCTAACGCGCAGCCGCGTGCCATGCTCGTTCCCCGAGTGCTGCCCGTCCTCAGCATGTGCCGAGCGAATACCGAGGAGTGCAACCAGCACCACCAAGATCCCGAGCGCAAGCGATCGCGTGGCTGGCCTTGCACGGGTCACAGCCTGTTGATTGCTGCAACTCGCGCACCGTTCTATCGCTGCTTTTGGCCACCAAGTTCTCGGTGCTTGAAGGCCAACATACACAGGCGCACTGGGGGCGGTGACTCCACGCAAGGCCCCGAATTCGCGCACACTTTGCATGAGAGAAAGGGTGCACGCCTGTGTGAGAGTGCGCGCGCATGCCTCGCACGATCATCGAACCCTTTCGCATCAAGTCGGTGGAACCGATTCGACAAACCACCTGGGCACAGCGCGCTTCCTTGCTGGAACGGGCTGGCTACAACCTCTTTGCACTGCCTGCCGATGGCGTGCTGATCGATCTGTTGACCGACTCGGGGACGGGCGCGATGAGTGCGGCGCAGTGGTCGGCCATAATGAGTGGCGACGAGAGCTATGCGGGCGCCAAGAGCTTCGAGCGCTTTCGCGACGCGGTCCAGGAGATCACCGGCTACGCCGAAGTCATTCCCACCCATCAGGGACGCGCTGCCGAGCACCTGCTCTTTCAGATGAGTCTCGAGCCTGGGCAGTCGGTTGTCAGCAACACCCTCTTTGACACCACGCGAGCCAACGCCGAGCTTCTGGGCGGGCAAGGCATCGACCTGCCCGCACCAGCGGCTGAGGACTTGCAATCCGAGGCGCCCTTCAAGGGCGACATGAACATCGAGCAGCTGAGCGCACACCTGGCCAGCCACAGCAACACCGCGCTGGTCATCATGAC
>JAHEAK010000636.1 GCA_024642805.1 Kofleriaceae bacterium
CGCGATGCGGTGCATGTCAAACATGGGAATCGCCTCGATCGCGGCCACTCGAAAACCCTCGGCGTCGCGGGTCAAGTGCACTTTGGCCATCAATCCATAGTCGCAACAGGTACGCAAGACAGGATCCTTGCCCATGTTTGCGGCTCCTCGGATCAGAAAATTACCAAGCCCATAGAAGATAGGCTTACCGTTGTGAAGTTCGATTCCGCGCACCACGTGGGCGTGGTGACCCACGACCATGTCGGCGCCTTCATCGAGCGCAAACCTCCAGGCGTTGCGCTGGCGCTCGTCAGTGCGTATGTCGCGCTCCACACCGTAGTGCACCGACATGATCTTGACGTCGGCCTTGCTCTGGGCCAAGCCATCCACCGATCGCTTCCAGTCTTCTTCGTAGCGGAAACCAAGTGTGCCGGCCTTGTCTGGACCAGCGCGGTGGGCCTTGAGCATGTTGGTGACGATGCCGATGGAGGAGAAGGCAACCTTGATGCCGCGCACTCGCAAGGAGGCAGGACGGGCCGCTTCCACGTCGTTAAGGCCAATGCCGGCATACACGGCCTTGGGATGGGCCTCGGTCAGAGCCTGCAGGTGTTTGACGGTCTCTTTGGCGCCCTCCTCACCATAGTCGTAGGCGTGATTGTTGGCGGCGGAAATCAGGTTGAAGCCGAGCTCGATGAGCTTCTCCACGCCGGCGGGGTGCGAGCGAAATACATAGGGAGACTTCTGCCCCTTGTTGCCAACTCGCAGATCGTTACGATCGGTCACGACCGTCTCAAGATTCATCATGTTGAGATCGCCGTTGATGAGTGGCGCGACCTCCGCGGTGAGGGCATCCCAGCTCAGGACGCTGCCGCCTTCGAGCTGGCCGGCCGCATCGACATCGACACCGCTGCGGTTGAGGCCGACATCACCGACGACCACGATGCTGAGCACATCGGACTTGGACTCGGAGTGGGCCGTTCCGAGCGAGGTGAAAGTCAAAACTGGGAAGATAGCCGCAAGTACAACCGCACGAACAACCCCAGAGACAACAGCAGCGACAACAGCAGAGACAACCGAGAAGCGCATGTCGTAGGACCCTACCTCAGTCATGCGTGCGCCGATAGACCCTCGCCAGAGGGGCTCCCATGGCCTTAACTTCATAGACCAGTTCAGCGTCGGCGGGCAGCTTGCAACTGCGCACGCTTGGCTGATAGAGCAGAATCCAGTCCGCTTGCGCGGCACTGCCCACTTCGCTTGCCCACAGGTCACCGCGCATCCAGGCCAGGTGACCGGGTTCAAAGCAGCGCTTGTGTACCCGTGCACCGAGCTGCGCATGCTCGTTGAGATACGCCAGCGCCTCATTCATGCCCTCGCCCCACCAGGCAATCTCGAACTTCTTGTGCGTTGCCACCGACGCGGGACCGCCGACCTGCTCGCCATAGTAATCGAGATAGAAGGGATGGATTCGCGCGCATACCGTGATCATGTACAAGAGCAAGAGCCCACTGATGGCTGGCATCAAGTAGTTCTGCTTCAAAGACGAGATGTGACGCGCAGCGAGCGCGGCGATGAAGTCGACGCCGGCCGCCGCCGCGATATTCATGGCCAGGAGCATGGGCATGATGTAGCGCACGCCGTCCTGACGCACAGGTGAGAAGATCACCACCATCGGGCACAAAAACCAGACCAGGAGCAGCCACGAGCCACGCTCGCGCCACAGGGCGCTGCGCACAAGCCAGAGCTTCGCCGCGATCAAGAGGCCGATCGGAGCCGTCGCCCACAAGTAGACCCCGAAGTAGCCCATCCCAGGGGCGTTGGTCATCTGACCGAGGTAAGGCTCGAGATCGTGCGGCTTCTTGAGCTTGGCCCAGCTCTCCTGCAGGTGCACGAACGCGTGGGTCCACATGCGTGGCCAGACGATGACGCAAGTGAGGATAGCGACGATAGGTATGATGCTGATGCCGAGACGCACGGTCCTGGCCCGCGTGCCGCTCGGTGCTTGCACCAGCACGATGATGCCGATGAGCGGCGCCAAGAGGCCGTTGATGTAGCGAGAGAACACAGCCAAACCAAGCACGACGCCAATGACGGCCATGCGCTTGTGCAAGCGCAGAGGATCCGGGTGGGGCTCGTGGGCGCGCAGGCTGAGCCAGATGCCGAGGGTCCAAAAGAACATACTCGGAGCCTCATGACCGACCACCTTGCTGTGAGCAATGATGTGCGGCGTGAGCGCAGCGAGCAGCGCGGCCACAACTCCCACACGCAGGCTGTAGAGGCGTTGGCCGATCGGCACGAGCATGGCGCAAGCAAGCGAGACCAGCAGCGCGGAGATGCCGCGACTGACGCTATAGCCATCCGAGAACTGCGCTCCGATACCCGCCAGGTACTTCATCACCGGTGGATGCTCGAAGTTCCACTGCCAAGAGGACTCGCGAAAGTCCAGACTCAAGAGGTTGGTGACGTAGTTGCGACCCGCTGACCAGTTGACGTCCTCGTCCCAGGTTTGCCCGGCTGCATTTAGGCCGATGAGGCGCACCAACAGGGCAGCCGCGAGCACGCCCAGCATGATGAGCAGCATGTGGCGATCGATTCGCGCGAAACTCTCACGACAGAGATAGGCGCACAAAGCGAGCAGCACGGCCAGGATGGCCAGTGCGTAGAGCCCGTCAGCGAGCGAGCGCCCGGCCCCGGGAAAGTGGGTGGTGGTGGGATCCGGTGACAGCGAGCTGGCTGGCACGTACTCAGGGGGGCCGCGCCGACCGGGCGGATGCCAGAGCAAGCGAAAGGCACCATCGGTCTCGACGCGCACCGTGTGCACACCCGCCTGATAGACCACTCTTTCGAGCTTTTGTCCGCGAGCGCTGGCTACCAGAGCGTCGTCGATGAAGAGCTTTGCCTCGCGCTCGGCCTCGAAGCCAAGAACATAGGGACCGCCGCGCGGAAAGTACCAGGTACCGGAGTACTGCAGCGTGCCATCGGCCAGCTCGCTCTTGCCGAGCGGCTGGTGAGCGCCGGCGTTTCGCGCCACGAGCAAGAGCGCAATGACAAGCACGCTCAGACCCAGGGCAATGAGCGTGTGCGCCTTCTTGCTCACTCGACGACGCCCGAGCAGGTTGCCTTGAAGGAGGCCACACGATCGGCGGCCACGAAGAAGGTGTAGTACTCACCTCGCTCTAGCAAACCTGGCACGTGCAGGGTCACGCGCTCATAGCCCTTGCGCTGCCAAAAGCTGTTTCCGCGATCACAGCCCGGATCGCTCTGTGGACAGCAGTTGATGTGCGGGTGCTTGGGATCGGTGTCGAGCCCGTAGCACTGAAAAACGAAGTCGGGCTTGTAGGTCTCGTAGACCAGCGCATCGGGGCCCCACTTGTTGTGCCCTGCCCGTGGTCGAGTCCGCGGCACTTGGTGGGCAATCTCCTCGGAGACCAATCCAAAGACATCGATGCCCTTGGCCTTGGCGGCGAAGGGCTTGGCGCCCACACCACCAAAGATCGAAAAATCGTCCTCGCGAAAGCACGCGCGCATCTTCTCGCCAATGAGTCTTCGGTCGTGGGCGTAGA
>JAHEAK010000637.1 GCA_024642805.1 Kofleriaceae bacterium
ATGTTGCGAGCAAAGAGCCGAATCACCAGGTAGCGCGGCAAGTGGAAGAAGGGAAAGGACAGATTCTTGAAGAAGCCGTACAGGCCCAGATACGCGCCGTGGGCCAGGTAGGCACCTGCGCTGTGCATCTCAGAAGATGGAACGCTTCTGGGTGTTTTTGCCTGCTTCATGGTGGGTTTCCATTCGGTCATGAGGTTGGTGCGCCCGCGATCTAATGGGTCTAGATGCGCAGCTGCAGGAGGCGCTGCACGAAGAGTCTAAGCATGATCACCGAGACCACAAAGGCCAGCGCGGTTGCCAAGGCGGCGCCAACGGGGCCAGCGTAGGGAATCAGCAAGGCATTGCCGACGACGTTTACGGTGATAGTGGCCAACATCAGCAGGGTGTGCCATCCGGGCCTGCGTGCCAAGAGGAGAATCTGAAAGAAGGGCATATAGCCCGCAGACATCGCCATGCCAGCGAGGAGCAGAGCAAAGATTGGCGCGCTCTCCTCGATGCTTGGGTCGCTAATGATCGCCGGCAGGATGTACGTGAAGCCAAGAACGGCGATGCCTGCGACAGGCACGGCGGCCGCGTAGCTCAGGTTGCGACCTCGGCGGATGATCGAGCGAAGTTCGTCCGTGGCACCGCTGGCAAGCAGGCGCGCACAGGTCGGAGCGTAGTTGACGCGCAGGACGACCAGAAGTTGGAGAAAGCCCTCGGCAAGGATGGCGGCAAAGCTGTAGATGCCAACTTGTCGGTCCGAGGCAAAGTAGCCCAGCATCAGCACGTCCACGCGTGAATGCAGGTCGCCCAGGACGCCACTCATGAAGCCCTTTAGCCCGAAATCCAAATGGCTAGCCACACGCGCCTTGAGATCGGAGGCCCGCATTCCGCGGAAGAGGTCCCGCATGGCCCACGCCGACAGCAGCAGAACCACCAGCTCCGCTATCGTCAACAGCAAGGGCAGCTTGGCACGACTCACGTCCAAGGCGAGAAATGCGCACAGGCCGGCCAGCATGAGCACAAAACGCAGGCTTTGCAAAAGAGCATACCAACGCATCCTGGCTAGCCCATTGAGGCAGGCAAGCGTGACCTTGTTCAGTGCAAAGAAGAACAGGCCAGGAGCGGCCCAGTACATGCCCACACTGACGCCCTCGCTTGCCAGAAGGTCGCCGACGAAGGGGGCAACCAGCGCGAAGCAAAGGGCGGCCACTAGGCCCAGGGCAGTGGTTAGCGCCAGAGCGGCACTGGCGCTTCGGCCCTGTTCGATAGGGTCAGGAGCAGCAGCAACCGTCTGTAGTACGGAGTGATGAACCCCGAGCACCGCGATCTGTGAGAAGAAGATGTAGATCGCAAAGACCTGATTGAACACGCCGAGCGCAGCGTCATCATAGATGAGCCCAATCAGGTAATTGAGAGCAATGCCGCACAGGCCGGCGATAGCCAGGCTTGCGATATTCCAAATCACATCGCGTGAAAATTTGTTGGAGGGCTCCGTCACTCGGGCTTTGTCATTCGATCTAGCTCACTCGGGCTTTGTCACTCGTGGTTGCTAACTCCGGGTTGTTCACACGGAGTAGAGCTTGGGAACCGCGTGAATGGTGGCCAGGACGTGCTGCATTTCGAGTCGGGTGCCGATGGTGTCCAGGTACCATTTGACGGAAGGCAAGCGGTAGCGGTTGTCTCTCTCGACCAATTGCAGAGCCTCGTCGCGTGTCAAATCACCTTCGCGCACCTGATTGCTTCGAAAGGTGTCGTTCTCGGTGAATCCAGCGACCGTAAAGTAGATGTAGTTGTAGAACGCCGCCGTGCCATCGCCAATACGCCAGGTCGTCTCGGTGTCGGGGGATAGTTCGAAGTCGTATTGATCGCGAAGGATCGGAACGACCTCATCTTCGCGCCACCGCACGTAGCTAAAGAGGTTGTGATCGGTGCGCGCCTGTAGGTAGTAGATGACGAAGGCCGAGGCGGTATCGACCAGGGAGGCGTTGATGTAGCTGCGATTGCGCGCGAACTGGCCCAGGAAGTAGCTGGCAAGTCCGAGCTTGCCGGATGCCTGCATGGAGTACGAGTGCTCCTTGTTGCCGACCTGGGGTGGCACACCAGCGAAGCCGGTCTTGAAGTTGGTACGCTCGAGCAAGTTCTCGCACAGAAAGCTCAGAGGCGCGCGCGTCTGGCTCTGCACCTTCCGCAGGTGATGAAAGTAGGCTTTGTCGCCCGCCATGAAGAGCGGGATGGCCCCGAGTGCAGGTCGCTCTAACCAGGCCTCGACGTTCTTGCGGATGTTGTTGCGTTTGCTGGCGATATCGGCGGAGACCAGAATGTTCTCGATTCCCAGCCTTCCGCAGGCGCGCGAGATGTTGCGGCGAGCCAGGTCGGTGACCATGCCCCAGTCGTAAGTATAGGAGATCACATCCAGGCCGAGCACCTCTTTGAGGTAGTGCATGCCGTAGATGCTGTCTCGTCCGCCACTCACAGAAATCAGGGCGCGCGGCCTGCCACTGCTGGCTGGATGACGCTCGATGAGCTCTTCGAGCGCGGGCCGTCCCTTGTACTCGATGGCCCGATACGCGTGGCAGTAGTTGCACACGCCCTGCGCATCGAATTCGATGTAGGGCATGGTGTAGGGCAAGACGCAACGCGAACAGCGACGCAAGGCCGGAAAGCGATAGGGGAACTCGTCGGCAAGTCGATCGAGATCGATAGCAGGTGGCCGCGCGGAAGTACCGGCATCGCGGTGCGTGCTGGTGTCCACGATCTTCCGTTGCTGCCCTGGCGCTCGCCTTTGCGTTGGCGGCGCAGCCAGCTGGAAGCGCTGCGCTACGACCGAGGGCAGATCGACGACCACACCTTCGCCGGCTCGCAGGGCCTCAGTCTCGGCATTGCCCAGCTCTTTTCGAATACGCTCATCCTCGTCGACAAAACTGTCGAGAATGAAGCGCTCGGATGCGAAGACCAGAAGCTTGCCTGCTTGGCATCGGTAATACAGCGAGCCATTGTTGGTAGCTAAGAGTAGCTGCTCGCGATCTTCAAAGAGCGCGGCAACGCTGGCGGCGCCTTCGATGGCGTCAAAGGCGTGTCCACAGGCCTGTTCCAGGGTTCTCTCCTCGGAGAGCTCTTTTCGGATGAGAGCAAAGATGACTTCCGAGTCGACCTCGAACTCGCGCTTGAGAGTCGGGTGTCGAGCCCACAGCTGGGCGTGATTGACGATGATGCCGTTGTGGATACCGACGGTGCCGGAAGAGATCACCGGTTGATTGTTGCGGTTCAGGTCACGGCCGCCGTCGGTGACCAGGCGCGAGTGACCCATGATGGCCAAGCTAGGCGTTGTGTTGCTGGTCTGAAATCGGCGGATCGAGGAATCGACGAAGTGGCGAAAGCTGCTAGTTCGCACATAGCGCTCCGCCGAGATGGGCTCCTTGTACACGTCGAGGCGATCGCTCGAGATAGCCAGACCGACAGCCTCCTTGCCACGCGAAGCGGAAAGCTCGAGCAGAGCGGCTACCTGCGCTCGAGTCGTGCGAGGAGCCCGGGGTACCACCGAGGTAGAGA